>JBEGUT010000141.1:0-8380 GCA_041178745.1 Planctomycetota bacterium
GACGGCGGATAAAAAGATTAGTCGTCTGACGAGCGATGGAGGAACGCATCGTGTGGATGTTGATCCAACAGGTCGGTTTATGATGGATCGTCATAGCAGTATCGATTTACCTTCGAGGCTTGATCTGTTGGACGCTCAAGGGACTTTAGTTCGTACCTTGTCGTCTACAACGATCGATCGATATCGATTCTTGAATGTTCAGAAACCACTTCTGACAACGATCCAAGCGCGAGATGGTATGCCGCTTCAGACGATGGTTATTGCACCACCTGGAGTTGACATGAAGTCACCGGACAAGCGATACCCTGTTCTGTTTCATGTTTATGGTGGCCCTCAGGCACCGACAGTTGCTGATCGATTTCAAGATGGAAATTATCAGTGGCATCAGATGTTGGCTCAGCAAGGTTGTTTCGTTGTCTTGTGTGATAACCGCGCTTCACGCGGGCCTGGCGGTGGAGATTCGTGGGCCATTCATCGCAATTTGGGTGAAGTGGAATTAAGAGATTTGGAAGATGCTGTGAAATGGGTACACCAACAACCTTGGGGAGATCCAGAACGCATTGGAGTTTGGGGATGGAGTTATGGAGGATACTTCACCGCCTATGCCTTGACCCACAGCAAGTTGTTTCGCGCTGGAATCGCTGGCGCTCCGGTGACGGATTGGAGAAATTACGATGCGGTCTACACCGAGCGTTACATGGATACGCCTCAAAATAACCCGGAAGGTTATAAAACATCATCAGCCGTTGAGGCTGCAGCAAATCTACATGGTCGGCTATTGTTGATCCATGGCGAAATCGATGACAATGTGCACATGGCCAATACATTGCAAATGGCATATGCACTACAGAAGGCAAGTAAACCATTTGATTTGATGATCTATCCCAAAAATCGACATGGTGTTGTCGATGCGCAGCAGCGCCGGCACATGTATCAAATGATGACAGATTTCATACAGAATCATTTGATGAAGTAATCGATTGAGTTTGTTGATAACGGTATGTCGAAGCAGTTGCGAGTCTTGGAGCTTTTTGCGGGAATAGGAGGCTTCTCAGCAGCCTATTCTCCGCGAGAGGTCGTCGCTGCGATCGATATCGATCAAGCAGCCAAGCGGACCTACGAAAGAAATTTCGAAAGCCCCTATTACACGCGGTCGATCGAATCGATCACGCTAGAATGGATTGCATCATTTGAAGCGAACGTGTGGTGGATGTCTCCACCCTGTCAGCCCTATACTCGACGAGGTTCAAGACGTGATCTAGAGGATCCGCGTAGTCGTGGATTACAGCATGTGATGTCGCTTTTGCAGCAGACTCAACCACAATGGTTGCTGCTGGAGAATGTCTTAGGCTTTCGCGACAGCGAGACATGGAAGAGCTGCCAGATTATCCTGAAGGAAAGCGGTTATCGATGGGCAACCGCGGAAGTGTGTCCTTCATCATGGGGCTGGCCCAATCGCCGTCCACGTTTTTACGTGATGGCGACTCTTGGTGAGCTTCCTCCATGGCGGCCCACGCCAATCTATTCGGGGCTTTGGCAGGATTATGTAGGCGCTCAGTATGATGAGAGTTGTGTTGTGGACGCGAAGTTTGTGCAGAGATATCACGAAAGTCTCGATCGTTTAACAGCTTCACGAATCAAAGAGCCATCAGCCTGTTTTGGATCAAGCTATGGAGTCGCCTCGTCAGGTTCAGGGTCTTACCTTGAGATCGATAAGGGAAAGTATCGACGATTCAGCCCCGAAGAAGTTCTGCGACTGCTCGGCTTTCCGGAATCGTTTCGTTTCGCAGAAGGTTTGACGTTGCGGAAGAAATGGAGTTTAGCCGGAAATAGCCTTTCGATACCGGTGATCAAGTATCTGATCGAACACTTGCCTGACGGACCAGAAACTTTTTAGTATCAATGAGAGGTTGTAATTAGGCCGCTGACGATCTCAGTCGATAGAGGAGCGAGTTACCTTGTTTTCCAACCACATCAGCCGCCTCAACGCGACGCAAGCAGTAAGCGATTTTTTGCGCTAGCCATCGAGGGCAACCGGCTGATTGAGCAAGGTGCTGCGAATGGAAAACCTCAGGAAGGCTCTGTGTGTTTAACAATGTGAGTAGATCTTCTGCGTTCGATAAGCGAATCGATTGATGGACATCAACGAGACATTGATCTTGAACCCGAAATTGTTTTCCCCATTTTCTTACAACGGGATACCGCCATTCTTCTGCATCGATGAATGGTATTTCGATCGTTAGTCGGGGATGGGGAAAGACGGGAACAAAACGTGTGAGTTCGGCGAAGACATCTAAAATACTCCCACGCTTGGGACTTAGCCGTCGACGCTCGATGGGGCCTTCTTTGCATTTCAAGCCGACAATCCACTTGCGATGAACGACCGGCTTAACAACTCTTAGATGATGATTGCGTAGCAAATCCTGGCATTTGTTTTTGATAGATCCAAGCGGCGCATGCTGAACTTCGATGAGTTCTCCCTGATCGGAGATGGCATCGATGATATAGCCTTGCAAACGAACTTCGATCTGTCTGGCCGACGCAGCATAGAGTTGTTTGAGCTGCCGGTGCAGATTCGTTTCCATTTAGGCTTCGATTCCGAAATCCCGAACCGTGAAGAGAGTATGCAATTTGAGGCCACGAGCTTCAATTGCCTGTCGACCACCTTCAAGTCGATCGACAACCGCCATGATGGTATCGATTTTCAAGCCGAAAGCTGCAGCTGCATCAACTGCCTGCAAGGCACTGCCACCACTGGTAACGACATCTTCGACGATGACTGCCGACATGCCAGGCTGGACAGGTCCTTCGACCTGACGCCCCATACCATGTCCTTTCGCTTCTTTACGAACGATAAATCCATGGATTGGAATATTTTGCTGACCCGCAATCGTTATCACGGCACCGGTGATCGGGTCGGCGCCAATTGCCATACCGCCGACAGCATTTGGTAGGTTTCCCTGCATCAGTTCCAGCAACCCAGCACCGATGAGATTGGCGCCCTGGGGATGTAAAGTCACCTGTCGGCAATCCAGATAATAAGAGCCGATCTTTCCACTAGCTAATTGGAACTGGCCGAATTTTAAGGCGTGTTTAGCGATAAGGGCTTTGAGTGCAGCAGAGTCGTACATGAGTCAGAAATTTCTAGGTTAGCGATGAATATTTATTTTAGATCCCACGGTGAGAATATTATACACATCCTCGGCATCGCGTGGACTGAGGCTTATGCAGCCTGCTCCCTGCAATTGAGGAATGGGATTCTCAGGGGAGCCATGAATACACATCTGTTGACCAAGATCGATCCAGTGACGGCCATAGGGATTGCTGGGTTCATTGCCACCAACGGTCCCTCCACTGGAACCATAGAAATTGCGGTTCATTTGCTTGCCGGCGATGGTGAATGTTCCTTCTTTAGCTGATGGATCAGAGCCAACCTCAATTGGGAATCGTCCGGCGTACATACTTTCCAAGAAGAGCGTCAATTCGCTCGTTGTTAGATCGATGTCAGCTCGGAATGGACCACGTAAAACTTTCAACTCGGTACTTGGAAGAAGAACGTAAGGACGCTGAATTTGATTGATGCTAGCGAGTAAATCGGTGGTGACACCATGGATCTCAGCAACTTGCTCTAAGGTCTCTTTGGACCCAACTTTGTAAGGAGACTCGAGAAAATGGCGTTTTGAGTAAATGACCTCTGCAGCCAAGGCGTCAAGGATATTGATCAGATCTGCTTCCTGATCGCGAGTTAGCTCGGGACGGTTGTACCAAGCAGATAATTGCTGTAGAGCTTCCTTGAGCTTACCTTTTTGGACTTCTTCCATCGCCTTCTGACGAGCAAGTTCAAATGTCGGTTCGCTTACCGTTACCGAGGACGAAGGAGTCGTAGAGGTAGAAGGATTGGCTGTTGCAGGTGGAAGTGTGTCTGTACCAGGAATGGTGGGATTCTTTTTGTTATCGAGGTCTGCGAGCGAAGTAGCAGGAACAGAAGCACTCTCTCCAGCAGGAATCGAGGTAGCATCCCCAGTGGGGAGCGGTTCTGAGTTTGCAGCAGTTGGGGTTTGTCCCGCTGGCGCATTCTGAGAAACCAAGTTTGCGGATGCACTCGCGCCACTGTTGGTTAACTCGGGAGGTGCTGGAAATAAACTGTTGGGCATCGATGAGTTGTTGGCAAGTGGTTTGCCAGAATTCGAAGAGGAACTCGAGTCCAGCCCATTTGCACCGCTCGGTGGATTCAGCGAAGCGGAAACCGTTTGGACCTTGTCGCGGGCTGGAAAAGGAATTTCAGGTTCAAGACCAGTCGTACGCGCGGCGCTTGCGCCGACTTGCTTGTCCGTAGGAACGGCATTCGCAGCTTGAGGCAAATCCAATAACGAAGTCGAGGCCGATGAAGCATCTTCCGCCGGTTGCTTTGTCATTCCAACTTGGTCCAAAGCCGCTGGATTCGTCGATGTTGGAATCGCAATAGCGGTTGCATCTAATGTCTTATTGATATCTGAAAATTCCTCGCGATCTCCCTCAGGATCGTTCACTAGATCCTCTGAGGAAACAGGACTTCCCAGCTCGATATCCATGCCAAGAGAATTAGGATCAAACCCTTCTAGGTCAGGAGGTAGCGAGGGTTCGTTCGTGTTAAGACCAACGAAAACCCCGTACAAAACGGTAACCATTAATACAACGATTGCGGCAGTCTTAATCGTTTGCACGACTTTCCTCCTTGAAAAAAGACATCCACTCCCGCAGATCGTAGGAATTCTCCTTAGCAATGCCTAGATCAGTTTTTGGCGTGCTAGCAAGAGTATTTGATAGCTTTCAGAACCGTTCTATCTGATGTGCAGCATAGCTCTTGTTTTTTGCGAGCGATGTATTTGGCTGCCAGATTACTTAGCTCGAGTCGCAAAGACGGGAATGAATGCTGGAATTGGAAAGACGTCGATAAAAGGGGTTTCGTGGCAGTGAAAGTTCTCGCTCAGCAGCGAGCAATCTCTACTGAATTTGAACCAATAAAGGGGGGACCGTTCAGTGCGAAAACGTAAGCGGTCGTATCTAACGAAAGTCTACGAGGCGCAGCTAGCCTTCATTCAATAGATCTTTTAGGGTTGGCTCTTCAGGTAGGCAACCAGGTCCTGTAGAGTTTGATCGTTGAGTAGTTCATGGAAGTTGGATGGCATAACGGACTGAGTATTTTGTTTACGTTCCGATATGTCTGCTTTGCTGATGGTTTGTTCCTTACCTTCGGAATCCACCAGGGCTACTGCATCATCGGTTTCGTTGCGAACCAGGCCAACCAGGATGCGACCATCCTCCAGTAATAAGGTCGAGGTTCGAAAAGCGTGATCGACATTGCGGTTGGGTAACAGAATATCTTCCAGAAGACGTTCACGAGTTCTTTTGCCCACGCCATCCAGTTGCGGTCCGACGATCTTACCTTGGCCAGCGAGTTGATGGCACTGAGAGCATTTATCCTGGAAAAGCGTTTTGCCACGACTTGTATCAAAGGAAGTGGATGGATCCTGATTTACTAAATTGTTCCATCGTTGTAAGGCGACATTATCTTCTTTAGGAATAGCTGTTAGCAGAGTGTTCCAGCGGTCGCCGTTTTCTGTTGAAGCGTAAACCGTGGTCATGAGATCTCTAAGGTTTTGATCTTGAAAGACAGCTAAGCTTAGCGTGCCCAGTTCTAGGGCATCGATCAGCCAGGGTAAATTCGCTTTGCGAGCGCCAATGGTACGCAGTAAAGAAGTCTGTTGGCGAGTGCTCAAGGGCTTTATTAATTTCGGCAAATCGTTTTCAAGCCATGCCTGGTAAGCCTCAGGTTCAGATTGCAGGGCCGAGCGGAGATTCGTTGCCCATATCGAGGTTGAGCTATTATCTTGCAGAGCATACTCCGCAATACTTTGCATAAGAGGTCGTTCATGGAGTTGCGCGAGGACTGCGAGGCATTCGATCTGAGCGTTATCGTCGAGTCGTTTTGAGTCGAGCAATTTGAGTAATTTCGATTGAGCATCAAGGATGTTGTAGCGTGCGATAAGTGCTAAGCCGCTTCGCAAGCGAGTGGTAGAATCATTCTCATTGAGTGCATCAAGAGAGAATCGCCCCAAGGCGATCCAAGCGTAGGCATTGGCGCGATCGCCATCGATACAACGAATAAAAACATTACGCCCATTAACGTCTTGGAGATCCCAACTTATTTGTCGAGCAATATCGCTGCGAGGAGGGAATGCGGTGCGAAGGATTGAGCCTGATTCGCTATCAACCAGTTCGCAACGATTTGCTTGTTTATCGGATTGGTCAGGGAAGCCATTGTGTCCCACGATCCAAAAAGACAATTGAGCGGGTGCAGAAAAGGAACCGCTGTGCATCGTGCCGACGTAGCTTTCGCCTCGAGTGAGGCTACTGTGAAATTGGGTGAAGTCCGTACCATCGTCGCAATGTCGCGCTTGCACCTTCCAAGGCTCACCAGCATCTGCAGTCCAGCTAACAAGGGTTAAGGCTCGATCGGAGTTGGAGAGCCAAGGTACGAGCAGTTGGTCGCTTAGTCGTGAAGCCCAAGAGCGAAGAGTTTCAGGAGGCTGAAGTCCGCGAGCGGCAAGACCACTTTCGATGTAGCCTAGGACTTGTAACTGTCGATCGGGTTGCTGGTTTAATTGTTCTTCCAACCATTGAGTGAAGTTTGGAAGTTGCTCAGGATGAATCCATTTCGCAATATGCTGAAGCATCTCCGGGGATGGGCTAGGCTTTTCTCCACTGGCTAAATATCTCTGTAGGAGTAGTGCTGCATCAGGATGTGCAAGGCCTAGCAAGATCGAAGATAGATTTTCAGCGTGAGGACCCTGCAGCGAAAGCGGAGCAAGGTTGGAATCTTTGGAGACATCTTCCTTCCAAGCTGTGATCAGTTGTTGTCGCGTGGAATCGTCATGCAAGAGATTGCGAATAGCAATGCGTAGCGATTGCTGGAGGACGAAATCAGTGGCACTCTTGTTAGTCGGTTGTTGAGCATGTTGTAGTTTATGGAGCAACGGAAGCAGTGCCCGGTGATCGGATCGCAAGCCAATGCTTTCCGCTGCAGTACGAGCCGTATCGACATCTGAATCGCTTAACAAATTGAGAAGTGTATCATCACTGGTATCGTCAAGCTCCCCCAACAATTTCGCTACTTGCAAGCGAACTCGTGGGTCGGTATCGGATGATAATTGCTGAATCGATTCGGGCGATAGGGAATTGAGCCGATACAGACACCACATCGATGAGGACCTTACCAGCGGGTTTTTGTTGGCTAAGCCTTGTTGCAAAGAGGGAATACTCTTAGCTTGACGACGATCGGTCAATTCATCGGAAGCAAGTCGACGCAAAGTTAAATTCGATGAGCCCAGCGATTCGACCAATGTTTCCAGGGATTGCTGATGCAAATCGAGGGTGGCAGTCGCGGCGGGTTGACCGGTTGGCGCATATCGAATACGCCAGATGCGTCCGCGAAAACGATCTCGATCCGGATGCGTCAAAGGAACTTCGTAATGCCCGATGATTTTGTTGTAGAAGTCTGCGACATAGATCGCGCCATCAGGTCCGAGACGCAGGTCGACGGGGCGAAACCATGAGTCGTCACTTGTCAGAAAATCTCCCTGTTCAATCGCATATTCGGTAGTCCCGTCGCGTTTGCGCGAGTTTCGATTGATACGACTGGTCATCACATTGCCGCTGAGAAACGATTCGTGAAACATTTCAGGAAATCGATCGTCTTCATAGAACAGGAGACCCGCGATCGCTGTACTTCCATGGAGATGATCCATCATGGAGTGAGCGAAGCCGAGGCCATCGTGGGGGCGTCCAAAGCTAGGGTAGCAAGCTCCTCGAATCACCTGCGTGATCGGCTTGCTGTGGCAATCGGCTGTGTAGTATTGACCGCGACTATCCGCATCCATACCAAAGGGATTCACCTGTCCCTGAGATACCAGTTCGACGCGACTGCCATCGGGTCTGAATCGAAAAGTGTTACCCGATTGTAGAACGACTTTATGGCCATCTTTACCTGCGACCGTTGATTGATTGTTAAAGCCATGGCAGGCATAAATCCAGCCATCTTCACCACGTCGAAGCGAGTTGATCATGCCATGGGTGTCGCGAGTTGTATCGAAGGGTCCAAGAATGACTTCGCGTTTGTCGCACTTACCATCTCCATCGGTATCCCGCAGGTACCAAATGTTCGGAATGCTGAAGCAGAGAGCACCTTCACCGTAAGGAAGTACACCGATAGGAATATTTAATTGATCGGCAAAGGTTGTGACTTTTTCAAACGAACCATCCCGGTCGCTATCCTCAAGAATCCGCAGAGTGTCGCGCGGCGTGCGGTCAACTGGGGCCTGATATGGGTACTCCAGGCTGT
>JBEGUT010000142.1:0-8379 GCA_041178745.1 Planctomycetota bacterium
TTTCTTAACCCACGGCAAACTGGATTCTTCCTTCGGTCGCAAAGATCGAACGAGGTCCAATACATAATTCTTTACATGCTCAGGTAGTGGAACTCTACGCACCGTGTCCTGAAACTGAAGTATCTCCTCTCCAGTGACCACTGGCTCTGGTTTCGCATTAAAAGAGGATGTCGTTCGATCGATGATTTCCGATTCCTCACTGCGAGAAGGATAATCGACCATAACTTGAAAAATGAAACGATCTCGCTGGGCTTCGGGAAGTGGATAGGTTCCTTCTTGCTCGATCGGATTCTGCGTTGCCAAGACAAAAAATGGCTCCGCAAGCTGATAGGTTTTTCCTCCCACGGTTACCGCATGCTCCTGCATCGCTTCGAGCAGTGCAGCCTGAGTCTTGGGAGGTGTGCGGTTGATTTCGTCCGCAAGCAACATCTGGGTAAAAATAGGACCTTTTTCAAAGACCAACTTTCGATGACCAGTCTCCGCAGACTCTTGAATCAAATCGGTTCCCGTAATGTCAGCAGGCATCAAGTCCGGCGTGAACTGAATCCGATGAAAATTTAAGTGCATGGCATCGGCGAGCGACCGGACCATCAATGTCTTGGCTAGCCCCGGTACACCTTGCAACAAGCAATGACCGCGTGCAAGTATTGCAATCAATAACTGATTGATCACCTCATCTTGTCCCACGATCGCTTTGGCGACTTGGGTGCGGATTTTATCGCAGGCGGTTTTCAGCAGTAAAGCGCGATCGACGTCCGAGAGATTGCTGTTCAAGGTGGAGGAATTCAACGTCAGATCTCCAAGGGAAGGAGTAATAATTCTGGCAGGAAGGTTGTCTAAAATCGTTCAGCCACTTGCCGCTTCATTGAACGACTTACTCGTCCTTGCCCACAGTTAGCATACGGAACGAGATGGCATGATTTTTGGGGGTAGTTTCAAAAGGAAAGGGGAGTACAAGTCGCCCTTACCAATGGTAACGAGAGACTTCTAGAAACAGGAAGCTACCATCGAGAATACTTGGTTGGAACTATTCTTTTGGTGATTTTCAGCATTTTTTCTTTCGCGAAAGAAATATGCTTGTTGCGCCACAGGCCTTCTAAAACAGATCATTCTTCCAATTTGCGATGAAGCTCGACCGATTTTAACTCGAGACCTAATTCGCTCTTGATATCCAGCAAACTCAAAGTCAGATCGTATCGGCCTGTGGTAAGTTCTGTCGAGCCAAGACTTTGACGACCGAAATCCTTCATCAGCGATTCGCCATTTCGGGCCAACCGATCCCGGTCTGCCCCGCGAACTTTCGAGACAAACTCCTTTGTTATGTTGCTTTCGAGCACACTCTTGCCAATTTCGCAGCGCACCTTGGTTCCAACGCTTTGCGAAGGTGCAGTGTACTCAATAAAAATTTCATATTTCCCGGATTCAAGCACCTCGATATCCCAAATGATTCGATCTGCTTCGGACTTCCAGTTAGTGAAATAAGAGCAATTAGGGGCCGGTGCACTTCGCTTGATCGAATCCCCCTTGGCCTTTCCATCCTGAGCTGGTAGTTCGGTATGGGTGCGTTGCTTATGACCGACCAGAAAGGGTCGCTGCAGATTAGCTGATCCCAAAACTTCAGTCCGCCAGTTCTTGACCGCAGCCCGCATTCGTTCAGTTCGATCTGGTTCCAGCTGACTGATCGCTTTTTGCTGGGTTGGATCCTTGAGCAAATGAAATAACTCACCTTGGTCATCCAGAAGATAATCATCCTCGCGCAGTGCGACTTTCCCTCCCCACTGCGTAAAGAGTTGACGGCTAACAGTGGCACTCGATTCACCTAGCAATTGGGGAGCGAGTGAAATTCCATCGAGGTTTTCTCGATGTGGAATCTCGACAGAAGTCAATTCGCACAGAGTCGGCAGCAAATCGATCGCGCCACTTAACTGCTTGATACGCATACCACCGGCTATCTTTCGTGGCCACCGAATAAGAAGTGGCGAACGCACTCCACCTTCATCGACACTTCCTTTGCGCCCCTTCAGGCCACCATTCCATCGAAAACTGTTGGGACCATTATCATCGAAGTACACAACAATCGTATCTTTTTCAATTTCTAAATTCTTGAGCTCTGATAGTACACGGCCAACATTGCTGTCCATGTTCTCAATCATCGCGATCGCGGCACGCGTCATCGCCAGATCCTCTTTCTCTTTGGGTCGTCCTTGATGAAGCATCGTGATCTCACGATCTTTCACCGCTGCGAAATACTCGTCGGGAACTTGCATCGGGGAATGAGGCGTGTTGTAAGCGATAAAGCAGAAGAATGGTTTTGATCTATTCGCCCGAATGAACTCAATCGCGTGCGATGTGAAATCATCGGTTACGAATCCTTTACCGCGCTGCGGCATACCATTGCGATCTAACAGCGGATCAAAATACTCACCCCAGTGCCCAGAAAGAAATCCATAGAACTCTTGAAAGCCGCGACCGTTAGGGTGATAGGGATACTGAGAACCATTATGCCATTTACCAAAAGCCCCTGTCACAAAACCTTGCTTCGACAGCAGATCAGCTATGGTAATTTCATCCAGATCCAATCTTTCTAAGCCCTCAGTCACTCCCATCGCACTACCACGTGGGTGATACCTCCCGGTCAAAAACTCAGCTCGCGTTGGAGCGCATACGGGGCATACGTAATAACGTTCCACGAGAGTTCCCTGCGCGGCAAGCGAATCGATCGCAGGGGTTTTCAAATTGGTATTTCCTTGAAAACTGAAATCACCCCAACCCTGGTCATCAGACAAAAAAACGACAACGTTCGGCGCTCGCTCTTCGCAGCGAGCATCACCCGTGAAGCCACCTGCAAGCCCCAATACCATGACCAGGGAAAATAGCGTAGACGTTCGATGCACCCTAAAAATCATGTGAGAACCTACTGAAAATGTATTTTCAAAAACAATGTCACGCTATTTGCTACTCGCGCCAAGTAATTCAAAAACGTGGAGAAAACCAGCCTGGGAAGAAACACCCACCGCCTGTGTAGATAGAATTCTAACAGCTGATCGACTAAAATCCGACAAGGGTGGCTGATGAAATGCGAACCACTGAGTAGAAGAGCTTTCCAGTCACCACTCTGTAATCCTCTGGTACCTCGGATAACTAAACTTTTGACCTTTGCTTATCTCCTAGGATCGTGGCATGACTCCAAAGCTACATAAGAATCGTCGTGATTTTCTTAAATCTTCACTCGGGGCGGTCGCCGCTAGCAGCCTAGTATCTCCAGCCCTCGCGAGATCGGTGTCTGCCAACGATGAGATTCGACTTGCCTTTCTCAGCTGCGGCGGACGTGCTGGCGAATTGATGGGATCGTTCGAAAAGATTAAAGAAGTTCGAGTGGTCGGACTTTGTGATCCAGACCCAAGGCGTATAGCGCAAGCAAAAAAGCGATTTCCTGACGCAAAGGAAGCTACCGACTTGCGACGGATGATCGAGGATCCGAACATAGATGCCGTAGTAGTCGCGACCTGCAATCACTGGCACTGTCTTGCTGCGATATGGGCAATGGAGGCTGGTAAAGATGTCTATGTTGAAAAGCCTCTGTCGCATTCTCAGTGGGAAGGGGAACAGACGGTAGCTGCAGCTAGGAAATACCAACGCATTTGCCAGGTCGGCACACAGCAACGGTCCGATCCAATGCAAGCCAAGATCAAACATTTCCTGCATGAGGAAAAAGGAATCGGAACTCTCAAGAGCGTCCGCGTCAATCGCTACGGAGTTCGTGCCTCGATCGGTAAACGCGCCGAACCTCTACCGAAAGATCCAAACATCGACTGGAATCTTTGGCTTGGCCCCGCCGCTGATCGTCCCGTCTACCGAGACAAATGGCATTACGATTGGCACTGGGACTGGAACACAGGTTCCGGTGAAATGGGGAACTGGGGCGTGCATGTTCTTGACGATGTACGCAATGTGGTATTCCAAGATTCTGTCAGTGTTCCCAAGCGTATACTTGGTGGTGGTGGTCGCCTTGTTTGGAACGACGCCGGTGAAACACCCAACGTCCACTGCGTTGCATTTGATACCGGTTCGTTGCCTGTTGTGATCGGTCTGAGCAACCTTACAGCCGATCCCAAGAGCAGCGATTCTCCTAAGGTTCCCGGACCCTCCAGTGGCTATATCGTTTATGGCGAAGGGGGAAGACTTGAAGGACAACGTGGTTCGGCCAAGGCTTTTGACAATTCCGGAAAATTGATTCGAGAATTCAAAGGCAACAGCGGTAAGGATCATCAGGCAAACTTCATTGAAGCTGTGATCAAACGCAAGCCAGAAATCCTCAATACGGAAGTACAAGTTGGACATGATTCGACAGGCTGGTGCAACTTTGCCAACATCTGTTATCACACCGGTGACAAATCCTATGTTCCACAAACGCTTGAACTCGCCAAATCATTTCCTGGCTGGGAGCCGTTGGTTCAGGAGATCCATGAGCATCTTGCGGCGCATGGTGTTCAAATGGACGCTCCATCCCTACGAATGAGCCCTTGGCTGGAACTTGATCCAAGCACAGGAAAATTCGTCGGAGAGCATGCCGAAAAAGGGAATCGATGGCTGCGTCGGGATTATCGTGAAGGTTTCGAAGTGCCTAATCTGACATCGTAATCATCCGCAAAATGAAGCAAGGCCACTATCAATTCAAATGACCCGTAACTCTACCGTCGACAGCCTTTTTAACCTGGGGCATCTTGATGGCGAACAGGTTGATATTCATCAATCCGCCTACCTGAGACTCGCTGAGTGTAAAAATAAAGATTTCGCAATTAACGCAGTGACGTTCGCTATCTGGTAAAATAGTAGACTCGATTTGACGATCCATTTTTTATTATCATCCGGGGATTCTAGGAGCGGCATTACTGATGAGTTCATCTTCGTCTGATGACAATCCATTTTCCACTGGTGAAACTTCTAGCGATGGATCGAATCCGTTTGGTAGTACCAACTCGCTGAATCCGTTTGGTAACAGCAAGCAAGAAAATCCTTTTTTACCGCCTGTCTTGCCACCAGGAAAAATCGAACCTGAGATCAATCAGCAACCGCGAATTAGCTTTACCACAGGATTTAAGGCATCTATTGTCATAGCATCTATCCTGTGCATGTTGTCTTTAGCAGGTGGCGTGGAGATGATTAGCTTAAGTATCTTTGCTGCCATTTGCGCTGTAATGGGTGCTTTTCACAAGCCGTTAAGAATTCGAAGACGCCGTCGTTTAGGATTGGTTCCACTTCCGCCAAAGGTATCGGCGCCCGATTTCTGGTTATCGTCGCTTTTGTCGTGCGCTATCACCCTAGCAGGAGCCCCCGTGTTCTTAACCGTCTGCACGATTTCCGTTTTTGGCCTGGAAGCGATCAACTCTAGTGCTATGGGCGATCTGTTTTTGTACGCCATGATTTTTTCCGGATCCATTTCGGTTCTAGTCATCTTCTTTCTTTACTTTTTGACGCTGCGAATTTGAATTCGCTTTACCTTGCCCAACGACCACTTCAATTCAACGTTTTTGTTTGATTACGATTGGATCGATGACAAGGAACTAGGGATGGTAACTTTAACTCTACTTACTACTTAAGGTTACTCCCGATGGGGCGACACACTGTAGCTCGCGACTATACGTTTCTCGGTACGACGCAAAGTCTTTGCCCAGAGTGCTTGGAAGTTGTCCAAGCCAAGATCATCGCTCGTCGCGGTAGAGTCTATTTTCGTAAACATTGCCCTCAGCATGGTTGGCGAGAAGATTTCGTCTGTAGCGATGTGAGTGCCTACGATCAAATGGAATACTCGCTCCCCGCACGACTACCGGCCAAAACGTTTACCAAAATGTCCAAAGGTTGCCCGCTCGACTGCGGACTGTGTGACGAACATGAACAACACACCTGTATCGGATTAGTCGAGATCACCGAATCGTGTAACCTCAAGTGCCCGATGTGCTTTGCGGTCAGCGGTCCGGGAGGAAAGCATTTGTCAGTCGAAGAAGCTAGTCGAGCTATCGATCGCTTGGTAGAGGCCGAAGGTCGCCCCGAAGTTCTGCAACTCTCTGGGGGCGAACCGACCATCCATCCTCAATTCGCGGAAATACTCACCTATGCGCTCAGTTGCCCGATCGACTATGTGATGATCAACACCAATGGCCTACGGTTGGCCAAAGACGACACATTGCTCGAACTGATTGCACACAACAAGAGTCGTGTTGAAATCTATTTCCAACTCGATGGCCTCAACGAAAGAACTCAGGTGAGCTTGCGCGGTGAGCAACTACTGGAACAGAAGCTTCGCGCCTTGGAGAGACTCGGTGAAGCGGGCATCAATGTCACACTAGTCGCTACACTTCAGGGAGGAGTCAACCTCGACCAAATCGGGCCTCTTGTAAAATTCGCCGTACAGCGACCATGGATCACAGGGTTAAGCTTACAACCGGCGACCTACAGCGGCCGGCATTTCCTCCCAGAGGAAATCGAGCATCGAATTACTTTCCCTGATGTCATCACGGCGATGGAAGAGCAAACAGAGGGACTTTTTCGCAAAGAGGATTTTTTTCCGCTACCGTGCGCCCATCCCAACTGCCATCAAATCTCTCTCTCTTATCGTCATGCTGCGGGCATCACACCGCTCACGCGATTTGTCGATGCAAAAGAGAATCTCGACCTTCTTGCTAACGGTATCAGTTTCACTCGCGAAGAAGGAATGCGATTGATCCAGCAATATCTCGCCCGGCAAGCTTGCTGTGCAGGTGGAAACTGCGGAGAAGAAACCAGTAGTAATCCCATAACACTGACTGCAAGATCATCGATTAAAACATCGCTCCCCGTTCTCGGAACATCACCATCGGTAGCATCAACGGCAGAAGATTTTTTTGCTCAGGCTCTTATGAAACAAGTTGGAGCCCGTAACTTGTTTCGTATTACGATCACTAACTTTTTAGATGTCTACAACTTTGACGTTCGTCGGGTGATGAAGTGCTGCACTCATCATGTCCTCCCTTCGGGACACATTATCCCCTTTTGCGCGTACAATGTGCTCTATCGTAACGGACATGTGAAGTTGCCCGAGTTGGTGCGTTAATGTTTTGGTCTCCCTGGATTATCCTGTTGGCATTATTGATGGGCGGCTATTTGGCGAGGAAACGGCAAAGCCAGCTTCCAATCTCCAGCAGCGATCGCATTTGCATCAATGTGGCGGCCTTCTGCGGCGCGATGATCGGCGCTCGACTTCCATTCTGGCTTGAAAGTGGTCTATCCCAAAGCAATTGGTCTTGGCTAGCTGATGGGAAAACGATTCTGGGAGGAATATTCGGAGCCTACATCGTCGTCGAAATCGTAAAGGAGTTTCGAGGAATTCACATCTCGACCGGCGACAGCTTTGCACTGCCTGCTGCCGTGATGATAGGTATCGCTCGACTGAGTTGTTTTACTTCAGGTTGCTGCTATGGACGCATTACCGCATTGCCTTGGGGAATGCGTTTTACTCTCGCCAATGATCCTGCTGGCATCGTTCGCCATCCAACTCAACTCTACGAAGCAATCTTTCATGGCCTAGCTGCGGTGGCTATTCTTCTTGCCGAGCGTCGTAACTGGTTTGAAGGAAACAGGCTCAAAGCTTATCTCATCGCATATTTAAGTTATCGCTTTCTCTCCGAATGGCTGCGACCTGAACCGAAATGGTTCCTTGACCTAACCGCCTATCAATGGGCATCCGTTGTAATGATTCTTTTGCTTACTTTACAATGGGCCGTTCATTCGCGGCGAAACCCGGCAAGTCCTCTCTCGCAACTCGGCCGTAATGACGGATAAACAATTGCACCGCTTTGGCTTCTCCCACAGATTCATGACTTGACCTCGCCCATGATGTAAACTGAGCGTTCCGGAAAGAGAATCTCATTCTAGAAGGCCTGTAGATAACATGAAAATCCCCGTGGTGCGCAACATCATCGAATATGGCTTGATTGTTCTCTGGTGGATACTAGGAATTTTGGCTATTCGTTATTACGGAGTCTCATCACCTTGGTGGTCGCTCGTGATCATCGTAGGTTGCTGGTTCAAAACGATTTTCTTCGGACGCGAAAATCTTTCGCAACTCTATGACGCAGCTCGCTGCAACCTTTCCCACCATCGCTTCTTGGTGTTCATGGCAATCAATATGACCCAGATGATACTCTCCTTTGCTCTCGACTTTCATCTCCTCTATTTGCTCGATTCCAATAGTTTTCAGGGTATCGCAGGGGACATCGCCTCGTCCGAAGCACTCTTCGACTTCTTCTATCTCAGCGCCCTAAATTTTTCATTTTTCGGATACAGCGATATTCTTCCGCAAACAGTACCGGCTAAAATCCTAAACATCACGGAAATACTTTT
>JBEGUT010000143.1:0-8353 GCA_041178745.1 Planctomycetota bacterium
TTCCGGCTTTTCTTCTCCCTTGGATTGCTCCTTTGCCCCCGACTCAGGTTCCGATTTAGCTCCAGGCTCACCCTCCGTTTTCTCTGCAGGCTTACCTTCTGAACCGCTTGCTTCACCGCTCGGTTTTTGTGAATTCTCGACACCGCCATTGGCTTCGGATTGTCCGCGCCGTTCTTCTCGTTGCCTGGAAGCCCGCATCGGATTATCTTCAACCGCTGCTTCTGGAGGAGCAGCTCCTCGCGGGCCACCACGACCAGCACCGCCTCGCCGGCCTCCCATCGCGCCGCCGCGGCCTCCCATTTTGAAGACTTCGAAGCGAGTCGGCTCGATTTGGGTCGGGAAGTAATTGTTGTTGCGATCGACGTCTGCCGTTTCGCGATAGGGATCTAGCTCAACTCTTTTAAGTTTCTTTTCGGTCATCACCAATTTCGAAAACTTCGTGGCGTCGACTCGCCAAACTTCAGCAGGGAGTCGAACTTCCTGATTCGTTCCATCTTCAAACTCCAGCATCGCAATCACCGGCATCACCAGTCCACCGATATTGCTGAAGTGCAACACATAGAAATTATTTTTCTTGGCGATCATTTGCTTGTCTGCATCGGACAAGCTATCGATGAATCTCTGATATGCTTCGCGCTGCTGTGGAGTGGTCACCAGCGGATCGTAAGAATTGTAGAAATCTTTGAGATCGGGAATCTGATCAACGAACTTGGGTAGTGGCTTATTGCGTTGTTCGGAGAGAGTAGGCCGAGTTTCCGCTTTTGCTCTGCGCGCATCAGCCTCTTTCTGATCCGGTGTCCGATCGTCGATGGTGAGCCATTCCACTTTATCGATTGCAATGTCGCAATGATCTGTGGTGTAGAACCAACCTCTCCAGAACCAATCCAAATCAACACCGGACGCATCTTCCATCGTGCGGAAGAAATCGGCGGGCATTGGCCGTTTGAACTTCCATCGACGAGCATATTCTTTGAATGCGTAGTCGAACAAATCTCGTCCCAAAACAGTTTCGCGCAGGATATTCAACGCAGTAGCTGGCTTAGCGTAGGCGTTGTTTCCAAATTGCATGACCGACTCACTGTTAGTCATGATGGGAACCTGATCGCTGCTGAGCATGTACGGAACGATTTCGGCAGGTTCGCCGCGGCGAGATGGATAATTCTCTTCCCACTCCTGTTCGGAAAGGTATTGCAAGAAGGTATTAATGCCTTCGTCCATCCAAGTCCACTGTCGTTCGTCCGAATTGACGATCATGGGAAAGTAGTTATGTCCGACTTCGTGAATGATTACGGAGATGAGCGCATATTTGGTGCGTGAACTGTAGGTCCCATCTTCTTCCGGTCGTGGGCCATTGAAGCAAATCATGGGGTACTCCATACCACCAACAGGACCATTAACACTGATAGCGGTCGGGTAGGGATAACCAAACGTGTAGCGACTGTAGACATTGAGCGTGTGAATGATGGAGGCTGTCGAGTATTTGCTCCAAAGCGGTTCGCCTTCTTTGGGATAATACGACATCGCCATGACCTGATTGCCCTCAACATTGTGTTGCTGAGCATCCCAGATGAACTTTCGACTGGTAGCGAAAGCGAAATCGCGAACTTTTTGAGCGTGGAAAACCCACGTCTTCGTTCCAGTCGATTTTTCTAATTCATTCGCTTTGGCTTCTTCAGGCGTTACGATGAACACCGGCTTGGAAGCAACCTTTGACTCTTCCCAGCGTTTGCGTTGATCTTCACTGAGCACCGCTTCAGGATTTTGCAGTACGCCAGTGGCTGCTACGATGTGATCGTCTGGAACAGTGATCTTGACGACATAGTCACCCAACTCGAGCGTAAATTCCCCTTGTCCCAAATATTGCTTGTGTTGCCAACCAGTCGCATCGGTGTAGGCGGCTAAGCGAGGAAACCACTGCGCGATTTCATAAATGTAGTTGCCATCTTTGGGAAAATATTCAAAACCTGTTCTTCCTGACATCAAGCGAGTGTCATTGATCTTGTAGTTCCATGCGATCGACAGATGAGTTTCTGTTCCTGGAGCGAGCGGCTCGCTGAGATCGACTCTCATCATCGTTTTGACAATGATATGTTTTAATGGATTGCCGTTAGCATCTTTGACGCTTTCGATTTTGAATCCACCATCAAACGTTTCGCGTGCTATGACTGCCTCCAGAGCTTCCAGTGGCAAACGCTGACTGATCCCTGTGCCTCGACTAAGATTGGCATCGGAATCAGGACGAAAGATGTTAGCATCCAGCTGAAACCACAAATAACGCAACGTGTGTGGTGATTCGTTGTGGTAAGTGATTAGTTCATTACCTTGAATCGTTTGATCTTGATCGTTCAAGCGAACTTCGATGCTGTAATCCACGTGCTGTTGCCAATAGGCTGGTCCGGGTTCTCCCGCAGCGGTGCGATAGCCGTTTGGAGTCGGTAATATTTCATCGAGTTGGCGAAACAAATCGTCTTGATTGTATTTTTTGTTGGGAAAGGGCTGAGCGACTAGAGGGCTCGCGAGGATCGACCCTATGATCCACACAAGTGAAACTGTGACGATCCATTGAGAGAAAAAGGAAAACTCGACAACGAGAGATTTTCGTGAAAAAATTTTGGGAAGGGTAAGAGCCACATATTTGTGCAGCATCGCTAAAGTGTTCATTCAAATTCCTCTTCTTAGAACCTCGTCTCTCGCTAACTAAACCACTGGACCGAACTCCTTAAGCCCCAACAATCAATACAAGGATTCGGAGTTACTGCTCAGTAGCCAGCGACGGCGAAAAGGGTCTCTCAATCGAAGATCGTCAAATAAAAAACAAATGCAAGTAATTTCCGGTCAACTAAATCTGGCGACAAGCCACAGGAAATCACTTGTCAGATCGACAACCCCTGTGCTTCCGCCCTCAGGTCATTTAAGTTGGTCCAATGGTCGCCGACAACCCGCCTCCTTTGCTTCGGAAGGCTTTTTTCGAGGGAAACGTCAGTAATTAGGCTCAACCGGGCTTAAAGGATGGGAAACGCGGAAACGATGGGGTAATAGATACAAGACGGCGTCGATTTTAAAACGGGCTTTTTTGCTGCCCAGAAATTGTCTAGGGAACCAAAGTCCAGAGGGATCGCACAACGTATTTTTGGGGTAGGGGGGGTAATCATGGGGAACCGCATGCA
This sequence comes from Planctomycetota bacterium, assembly GCA_041178745.1. Lineage (GTDB taxonomy): Bacteria > Planctomycetota > Planctomycetia > Pirellulales > Pirellulaceae > JAFLCP01. The sequence continues at coordinate 3,168 of JBEGUT010000143.1, forward strand.
GGCTCTATCTTGGCAAAGCGGCTATTGCACCAATGTGCATGCGGGGGCCGACTTGGCGACGGCTCGCAAGAACCTGGAAACCTATGCGTTTCAAGTGCGTGATTCGTTGGGAAGTTCACAGCCACTGCCAGTAGGGCTCTGGCTTGCGGAACCGGCGGCGCGTTCCTTAGCAGAGTCGGATGAGGCACTTCGACTGAGAGATTGGCTGGCGGAGAATCGACTGGTCCCATTCACCTTTAACGGATTTCCGCAAGGCGATTTTCATCAGCCGAGAGTTAAGCATTTGGTTTATTTACCAACATGGACGGATCCGCGTCGACGCGATTACACATTGCTGTTGATCGATAATCTCCACCAACTTCTACCGCGCGACTTACAAGGCTCGATTTCTACATTACCCTTGGGATGGGGCGAGCCCGATTGGTCCACGGAGCAGTACAAAATCGCAGCAATCTATCTGGAGAGTATTGCCGATCGACTGTATCAACTAGAGCAAAAGACAGGTCGTTACATCACGCTCGCGATAGAACCGGAACCGGGTTGTGTGCTGGACACATCAGAAGACATGGCGTCGTTCTTCGATCGTTACTTATCTCATCCACAGCGTCGCGATCGTAATCGCCGATATCTTTCGGTTTGCCACGATGTGTGCCATGCCTCAGTGATGTTTGAAACGCAGCAGGAGTTTTTCGATCGTTTGCTTCGTCATGATTTACGGATTGGGAAAATACAAGTTTCTGCTGCTATAGAGATTCCCTGGAGCGAGTTGGGTGAGGATGAAAGGCGCAAGGGATTGGTGCAATTGCGTCAGTTCGCTGAAGACCGATACTTGCATCAAACGGGAGTTCGCAATATCGATGGTCGTTTTCAGTTGTGGGAAGACTTGCCGCAAAGATTACAGGGGTGCGGAGAGGCAATCGAGTCGATTTCTGATTCGTTTGTGGATTCACTGGCCCAAGAGAAATGGAGAGTTCACTTCCATGTTCCGATTTGTGAATCGAGATTTGGTTATTTGCGAAGCACGCAGTCGGAAATAATGGAGTGCCTTACAACATTGCAACAACCGGGCTATGAGTCGCTCTTTCCGACCGGACATCTGGAAGTGGAAACTTATGCGTGGACAGTAATTCCGAAGCATTTAAGGAAGAACGATTTGGCAGTGAGTATTTCCGATGAACTGCGATGGCTTAGGAGCCAGATCGGCTAGCCTTGAGCAAGCCGAAACTTTGAGGCTACAGACTAGGCAAGTCTTTGCGACAGCGTGCGTTACGCTGATACGCGAGTGCCACCCAGTAAAGCTCCAAATTCTAGGCGGTTCTCGCCTCGCTGAAGGGTGACGATCGGAAATACCCCGAAAGACCACCCACCCCAGACATTTTAGGGGATAACTTACCTTCTCGGGACGCTGGCCAATCAGAGAACGAATCGATAAACTTGAGGATTCGAAAATTGAGTCGGAATGCTCAGCGGCATGGAATGACCAGTGGCCGTGTGCGTTGCAGTTCGACGAACTCAACAATTGCGACGCGAATCCGGTTCGATACTTTTTCAACTTGGATTTGTTGGTAATCGCCAGAAACGGGGCTGATTCATCATGGTGGAGCTAGGTGTCAACATCGATCACGTTGCGACGATTCGCCAAGCGCGGCGGGGCGACCAACCCGATCCTGTTGCAGCGGCTGTTCTGGCGGAACTCTCTGGAGCAGACAGTATCACGGTTCACTTGCGAGAAGATCGTCGGCATATCCAAGATCGAGATGTTCGGTTGCTGCGGGAGACGATCAGCACCAAGATGAATTTCGAGTTATCATGCGCCAAGGAAGTCGTGCAGATTGCGTGCGAAACACGACCTGCCCAGGCTACTTTGGTTCCCGAACGAAGAGAAGAAGTTACGACCGAGGGTGGTCTGGATATTTTGAAAGATCAATCACGCGTGGTACAAGCCATCGAGATGCTGAAGGCTCGAGACATTTTTGTTAGCCTTTTTCTCGATCCTGATGAAGATCAGATTCGTACGGCAGTGAAGCTTGGAGCAGATGCAGTCGAACTTCACACAGGACAATATGCTTCCGAACGAGGTGCAGAGAAAGATCGCCAGCTAAAACGTTTGGTTGCTGCAGGTAGACTCGTTCGTGAGGTTGGCTTACAACTGCATGCGGGTCATGGTTTAGACTATCAAAATGTTCAGCCAGTAGCCGCGATCCCGGAAATGAGAGAATTGAATATTGGTCACAGTATTGTATCGCGAGCTGTTATGGTTGGGATGCGTGAAGCTGTGTCGGAGATGAAGCGGCTGCTTAACGCCGCAGTAAAATAAACTTTTATCGCAGTGCTTTTTTGTGCTGAAAAACTCAGGAGCAATTTGAAATCATGGCTCGTAAAGGATCTGCTTTCGCCGGTTTGTCTGTCGCAATCGTGACACCTCTTGTCAATGGCGAGGTAGATTACGCCAAACTGCGAGAGCAAGTAGAGTTTCAAATTTCCGCTGGCACTAATTGCCTCTGCCCGGTTGGCACAACGGGTGAAAGCCCAACGCTATCGCACGAAGAGCATGAGCGAGTGATCAGCGAAGTGGTGCAAGCCGCAGCAGGGCGTTGCAAAATTATGGCGGGTACAGGAAGTAACAGCACGTCTGAGGCATTGCGATTAACGCGTTGGGCTGCCAAAGAAGGTTGCGATGCTTCTTTGCAGGTCGCTCCGTATTACAACAAGCCGACGCAGGAAGGTTTTTATCAGCACTTTAAGGCGATTGCCGAAAATATCGGCATTCCTCACTGTGTTTACAATATTCCGGGAAGAACTGGCAAGAACATCGAGCCGGAAACAATTGCACGTTTAGCGGAATTGCCAAACATCACGATGGTGAAAGAAGCGACAGGATCACTCGATCAATGCTCGCAGATTATTAATACGACCGACCTCACGGTTCTCAGTGGTGATGACAGTTTGACGCTGCCGATGATGGCTGTGGGTGCGGAAGGGGTGATTTCGGTCGCTGGGAATATTGTTCCTGCGGACGTTTTAGCGATGGTGAAGGCAGCCCTAGCTGGAGACTTCGAGACCGCTCGACGTTGGCACCACAAGCTTTTCCCCCTTTGCCGTGACATGCTCGGTTTGTCCACCAATCCGATTCCAGTGAAGGGTGCGATGAAACTGCTTGGACGCGATACTGGAGAGCTACGTTTACCGATGACGGCCCTGGAAGACAAACAGTTCGCGCAGCTGCGTGAGACTCTGAGGAAGTATGGCCTGCTGGCTAGTTGAGCCTACATGGTTGCAGTGGCGTGGCTCTATCTTATTGATTGGCTAGGGCTAAGTCTCCAGTTTGCCTTGGTTTGCCTTTAGCAACTCGTTTGCTGCAACGCCTTTTGGTGACTGAGAAAAAACGCAGCATCCGAGACTCCGCAGAACGAAGGTCTATTGATCAGAACGGTGGAAGCTGCAAGTTAAACGAGAGCAGCTTCCGCACGAGAATCTTTCACAGAAGCATTCTGGCAACCGACATATAGATTACGATTCCAAGGATGTCGATAATTCCTGCAACGAACGGGTTACTCATCAGTGCCGGATCCCAACCGATTCGCTTGAAGATCAACGGAAGAATGGAACCTGAGAGAGTTCCGCAGATCACCACGGTGATAATGGTGATAGGGATGACCAAGGCATCTTTATAGCTGGGTGCCATGAGGAGGGCACATAGCCAGCCAATGCTTGCTAGGAATCCCCCAAGCATGAAACCACTTGCCACTTCGCGACGAATGATGCGAGCCCAATCTTTTAGGGAAACATCGTCGGTGGCTAGTGCCGTGATGATCAGAGTTGCCGTCTGGCTTCCTGAATTTCCTCCGCTGCTGATGATGAGCGGAATAAACCAGACGAGCCAAATGTACTTAGTGAGTTCACCATCGTAGTAACTAAGGACAAAGGCAGTGATGAGTTCGGCGAAAAAGAGAATGGTCAGCCAGATCAGTCGCTTATATCCGAGTGTCAGCAGATTCATGCGGAGATAACCATCGCGCAGCGGTTGAACTGCTGCGATGCGCTGGGCACCTTCGGTTGCAACTTCGCGTACCATATCGATGACGTCATCGTGTGTGATGATGCCCAACATATGACCGCGATCGTCGAGCACGGGTATTGCCAAAAGATTGTAGTGCGCGACTTTTTCGACCGCCTCATCTTGGCTATCGAGAGCGTGAACCGACACGAGATCAGTTTCCATCAGATCGCTCAGACGAGTCTCTTGGCGTCCAATCGCTGAAACGAGGCGGCGTGTACTTACGACCCCTCGCAGATGATTGGTTTCATCGACGACATAGATGTAATAGACGATTTCAAGATTTTCAGCTTCACGGCCGAGGGCTTCGAGGGCTTCGCGAACCGTGAGTCGTTCATCGAGACAGGCCGCCTCGGTCGTCATCACGGAACCGGCGGTCCCTTCGGGAAATGTTTGAAGGCGGCGAATATCGCGACGGGCTTTTGCAGGAACCAGGGCGAGCAAATCTTCCGAGCGGGTTTCGGACAATTCGTGCAGGAGGTCGACGACATCGTCAGCGGGGAGATGGGCCAGCAGGATGGCGATGAGTTTCTCATCTTCGTGCATCAGGATATCGATCTGGCGATCGACATCCAAATAGTTAAAAATCTCAGCACGGAGAGGCGGATCGGCGTATTGGATTACTTGCCATGATTCTTCGGACGTCAATCCTTCGATGAATTCTGCAGTTCGAGCTGGGTGCAATGCGGTGCAAAATTCCATTAATTCCCGATCGTTGCGGTCCGCAAGCATCTCGCGAATTTCCGGCAGGAATAATGTGTTAATCATGCAATTTCTACCCCACTGCTTTTCGAGCAGCGATCCTGCGATTGGCCAGGATGTATACTCTGGGTCCCTATTACCACGGCACCATGCCTCGTTATTCTACGTTATGATCTAGGGAGCACTACGCCAAAACGTCTTCTCGAACAACTATCTGGATAAACTTAAGCAGGGACGGAGCTGGAATCGGAGTTCATTTTCAAGTGTTTTTCGCGAAATCCAATTTAATTGTTATTGAAAGTGTACGTCATGAAGATTGCTGTCACAGGTGGAACCGGCTTTTTGGGGCGGTACTTGATTCAGGAACTACTCGGCAAGGGACATGCTTTGCGAGTTTGGCAGCGGCCTGGTTCCAATCGTTCTCTTA
>JBEGUT010000144.1:0-8309 GCA_041178745.1 Planctomycetota bacterium
TGATATTCGCGTATTTCACCTTCTTTAAGTCGCTGCTGTTTCAAGCTTTGTTCGACAGCAAAGGGCCCCTTGTATTCGGGCTTCCAAGGGATACTGATTTTCGAGGATTTACCATCAGACTGCGTTGATTGGATTACAAGGCTATCCAAAAACATGGTGCCGGTAACCTCAGTTTTCGTTTGGCCTTCCCACAGTGTGGCCAAGAATTCGACGAGTTCTCCATTGGGCTTTTCTTTGCTGACGACCTCGATTTTCTGCTGGGTCAGTTGACCTCCGCGATTGACCCGTATCAAGCTTTCTAGTTTCAGTCGCAGTAGATCCTTTGCGTTTCCTTCGCCAGGTGTGACCTGAGTGTGCATGCTACCGATTTTGGATTTTCCCAGGAACATGATGTCCCAGGTTTCGCGAGGGAGTTCAGTTGGGGTGATCCAGGGAGCGTTGGGGTCAACGGCCGTGTTACTCAAGGGGACTGCCGGCGTTTGCGCTGGCAAGGTTGGGCGTGTGGCGGGGATTGTCGTGGTATCGGGACTCTGCGCTAGATCGCCATCTGGGGTGATCGAAGAAAATTGGTTGTCCGTTGCTATTGCCTCTGTCGCATCCGGCTGAGTCTTTGAGTTACAGCCTCCGACCCAGGCGAGAACCAGTGTGTATAGGCACAACCAGAACAGACGTAACCGACGTTTGGACGACCGATTCAACGCGGGCTTCATACTCATAAAAAACCGTTAAGAAAGCGAAGGTTTTGAAATGGTTCACAGGGAAACGGCATTATAGGCATCTCGGAGGGCGAAATAGTTCCGAATGTAACGATTGGAGCAACTTTGGTGGCTCATGAAGGCTCGATCGTGGTGGATTTTTATATTTCGGCAAAAGTTATGGGGGGAGTGCGAATGAGGCGTGACCTAGTTTTACGCATGAGTAATTCGGCTGAGGTGACATCAAGCCTCTGGCACAGCCTTATTGTTTACACGTCAAAAAGTCGGAAAAAAAGATGGGTTCTTTACCAGGGTATTCGCGCAGTAATTCCTCCCAAGGCAATTCCCAAGGATTGTCCAGTAACGCCTTTCAGGAGGCGTCAGATGCAGAACTGGAGCAGCATCTGGAAGTATTTCGTTACGGAGCTTTTGATTTAACAGACGCAATTCGTCCTTCGTTGCAATTGCCGATTATCCCTCGACAGGGATTTCGGCACGATTGCTACAGCGATGATTCGTCCGGCATTAAAGTACCGGTGATCATGGCAGCTGCTTCTCGAGAGCGATTGTTCGATCTGTTTATTGATTTAATTGATCCACTGGGGCAAGTCGTTGATGTCGTCATCGAGACCAGTCACTACGGCGGAGATGGAAGCCACCAAGATCTTTATCGTGAACATATCGACATGCCCGTGCTCAAGAGCGTCCTGTATGACTACGAAGAGCTATTGCTTAACGATGGTTGTGCGGGTATCGCTGTCCTGAATCCAGCCAAGCAGCAGGAGGTTCAGTTCGACGAGCACAAAATGCTGATCATTTATGGAACACCGCTCGAGCATTTCGAAAGAATTCTCATCAAGCACGATGTTTATATTGATCCGAAAATCAAATTTATCACCGAAGCTGAGCATGTTCACTCGAGTAGCGAAAAGTATTACGACCAGATCATGCAATTGGCAATGCGTCTGGGCATTGACACTATTGAGTAATCTGCGAGTAAAGTTCGTGACTGCGAATGTATTGTTCCACCGCTCGCGGTGTCCGGAAGCGAAGACTTTTTCCGGATGCCGCGCGCTGTCGCAGATCGGTTGAACTCACTTCAAAGATTGGCATAATCACACGCATGGAAAGCGTCTTCTCGTATCGCTCCTGTTCCATGAGACCTTGGAGCACATCCCATCGAATTCCATTGTGTCCGCCACGTTCTACGACGGCGATCCAAGCTAGGCGACAGATCTCTTGCGGATCTTTCCATTTGATAAAGTCGACCAGCGAATCAGCTCCCATCAACAAAAAGAATTCGCTATCTGGCAACTCTTCATGAAGGCTGCGCAGCGTGTCGACGGTAAAGCTAACTCCACCACGATCGATTTCACGTCGATCGAGAGAAAACGCTTCTTGACCAGCCAGGGCCAACTGCAGCATTTCGATGCGTTCTTTGGCATCGCTCGGTTTCTGCTGCAATTTGAAAGGGGAAACGTGGGCGGGGATAAATCGTACTTCATCAAGTGCCAATTGTTCGCGGCAGGATTCAGCGAGCAGTAAGTGTCCTAAATGAACAGGATCGAAAGAACCACCATAGATTCCTATACGACGGGAGGGCATCTCGGACCTTTCGGGAAAAAACGCTACAATGAACCTAGTATCACACTAAAGTGTCGATGCTTAATCTTCAAGATCATTGTCTAATCGTCGCGATGGAGTGGGTGGATGTCTAGTGGACCACAGCAAGGGGATCTTTTTGATCGCGACGTACCCCCTTGGGAGGTCGACTCCGAATGCCAGTGCTGGGCAGCATCTGTCGTTTTCCCCGAACAGCCTTTTGGCCCACTTACATATCGCATCGATCCGCCGTTGCAGGGACAAGTTGTTCCAGGTATTCGTGTAAAAGTCCCTCTGGGACGCGGCAATCGGCCGATCATCGGATACTGCGTCGACGTCAGCATGGTGCAGCAGCATCCCGATTCGCTCAAGGCTGTCGAATCGATCGAAGATCGCGAGCCGCTCTGCAGCAATCACCTGCTGAAATTGATGAAGTGGATGAGCGATTATTATCTCGCCCCGCTCGGACAGGTCTTTGAAGCGGTGGTACCAGTGGGGGTTCGCGAATCGGCAGGAGTGAAGCAGGTTGTCTACCTAAGGCCTAGGCCAGGACTGACTGACGAAGATCTTCAGCGACTTACCACGCGTCAGCGTCAAGTTGTGGACTATCTGCTCACGGCCGGTCAGCCTATGACGGCTGAACAATTGAAAACAACGACCGGCTGTTCGTTGGACATTGTTCAGCGTTTACGAAAAAACGAGGTGTTACAAACTTCAACGGTTCGAACCTTAGCCCCCCTCCCCTCCTCCGCCAATTCGCCCCTTCAAATTCCACCAGCACTCAATGTCGATCAACGACAAGCCCTACAGCAAATCCGCGCTGCAATTGAATCGCGTCAAAACCAAACGCTCTTGCTGCACGGTGTCACCGGAAGCGGCAAGACTGAAGTCTATATCCAAGCGATCGAAACGGTTCTAAAGTTCGGTCTGCAAGCGATTGTTTTGGTGCCTGAAATCAGTCTCACACCGCAAACCAAAACTCGGTTCCAACAACGGCTCGGCAATATTGCGGTGCTTCATAGTCACATGACCCATGTGGAGAAACATCAGCAGTGGCAGCGCATTGCGGCTGGTGAAGTATCGGTGGTCATCGGGCCGCGCAGTGCAATTTTTGCACCAGTTCCTAAGCTTGGATTGATCGTGCTCGATGAAGAGCATGAACCATCTTTCAAGCAAGAAACGATCCCAAGGTATCATGCGCGAGATGTCGCCCTGCACCGCGCGATGCTCGAGCAATGCACGGTGATCCTTGGTTCGGCGACCCCATCTTTGGAAACGTGGCAACGCACCATCGATAGTCGCTATCAGTGTGTTTCGATGCCTCGACGTATTCACAGTCGACCGCTACCTGACGTTGAAATTATCGATTTGCGATTGCAAAAGATGTCTCCCCAATTGGGATCGATCAGTCGGCCTCTTGCGCAAGCGATTAACCAAACGCTAGCTGGTGATGGACAAGTCATTTTGTTGCTCAATCGACGCGGGTTTGCGACGGCGATTCAATGTCCCAAGTGCGGACATGTAGCGACCTGCCCTAACTGCGATCTTTCGCTGACTCACCACAACGATGGCAGCAAAGCGGTTTGTCATTATTGCGACTATCAGATTGTGACACCTCCTCGTTGCCTAAGCTGTAGCTTCGATGGCGTTCAGTACAGCGGAACAGGAACTCAGCGTTTGGAAGAAGAGGTTCGGCAGCGTTTTCCAAATGTTGCCATGGCTCGCATGGATAGCGATACGATGCGAAAGCCAGGTAGCCATGAAAAAGTACTCGACGCCTTTCGTAAGGGAGAAATAAAAATTCTCCTGGGAACGCAGATGATCGCGAAAGGGTTGGACTTTCCAAATGTTTTGTTAGTGGGTGTGGTCAATGCGGATACAGCACTGCATTTTCCCGACTTCAGGGCGGCAGAGAGAACGTTTCAGTTGGTGACTCAGGTTGCGGGAAGAACTGGACGCGGCGAACGTCGCGGCCTAGTGCTCGTGCAAACCTACTCGCCCGAACATCCAGCGATTCAGGCTGCGTCTAAACACGATTTCCAGACCTTTGCGAAGGAGGAGTTGCTCCATCGCAAGCGACTTGGTTATCCGCCGTGGGGCTATTTGGCGCGAGTAATCTTTCGCAGTGAGTTGGCTGAAAAGCTCGAAGCGTTCGCTGAGAGTTGGGCCAAGTTGACGGAGAAGGCGATTGGGCAGCAAGCGGTCGAATGCCGTACGCTGGGCCCTGCTCCACCTCCGCTGGCCAAACTGCGGGGCAAGTATCGACAACATTTGCTGCTCCAAGCGAATTCGCCTCAGATACTCAATCGAGTTCTCTCTCAGGTTTCTGGTGAAATCAAAACTCCGGACGATATTCAGTGGGTGATCGATATTGACCCTCTGGATATGCTGTAATGGTCGACTTCAAGATGCGTCTCGTGAAAAGGTCAGCTGTCATGAAATTCTATTGCTACTTAACCATTGGAATTGTTTTTTCTTTGGGGCTCATTGCTGACATTGCAAACGCCCAGGAAGCCTCGATTCCCCTTGGGGGCAATCTAGTCGCTGAAGGAATTCCTTCGATTCCAAAAACGTTGGCGGAGGATGTGCGAAAATATACCGAAGCTCGCGGTGCCTCTTTTCTGGATTGGCATCCGACTAACACGGAAATGCTGATCTCTACTCGCTTCGCAAACTCCAATCAGGTGCATCGTGTTGGCATGCCAGGTGGTGCTAGGTATCAATTGACTTATTTCACGGAGCCAGTTGGGGCAGCAACTTACGAACCCAATGATGGTCGTTATTTTGTTTTCAGCAAAGACACCGGTGGTAACGAGTTTGCGCAGTTGTTTCGATTTGATTTAGCAGAAGGTCGAACCACATTGTTGACCGACGGCGGTCGATCGCAAAATGGCGGAGTTGTGTGGAGCCGACTCAAAAATCAGATCGCCTATATGTCGACACGAAGGAATGGTGCAGATCGAGATTTGTGGCTGATGGATCCAGCGAACCCTGACTCCAGTCGCATCCTCTTTGAATTGACTGGGGGTGGCTGGGGAGCAACGGATTGGTCTGCCGACGATCGCCAGATTTTGTTGCAAGAATCTCTCTCGATCAATAAGAGCTACATTTGGTTAGTCGATGTGGTAAACGGTGAGAAACGTAAGTTGTTGGATCCCGAAACGGAAGTAGCTTTCTCGGACGCGAAATTCTCGGCTGATGGTAAATCGATTTTTACGGCGACAGATTGGGAAAGTGAGTTTTTGCGACTATGCACGATTGATTTGGCTAGCGGCAAGATAATACCGCTAACATCCGATATTCCTTGGGATATTGAGTTCTTTGAGCCGTCCCCTGATCGCAGTCGAATTGTTTTCGCTGCAAATGAGGCAGGTGTGTCGCGGCTCTATTTGTTGGATGCAAAAACGCTTAAGTATGTGCCGATTGCTGGATTGCCGAGTGGAGTTTGCAGCGGTTGTCGCTGGCATGCAGATGGCAAAAAAGTTGCCGTTACTTTTTCATCTGCTAAATCGACATCGGATGTCTACGTGGTCGACCTGAGTGCTACTACCGTCACACGCTGGACGGAAAGTGAGTTGGGTGGATTACAGGCTAATGATTTGACGGAGCCTGAACTGATTCGCTGGAAAAGTTTTGATGATCGAGAGATCAGCGGTTTTTACTACAAGCCGCAGTCGGTGAAATTTCCTGGTAAACGACCAGTCATCATTAACATTCACGGTGGACCGGAAGGACAATCTCGCCCGATCTTTTTAGGACGCAATAACTATTTCATCAATGAAATGGGCGTGGCACTGATTTATCCAAATGTGCGAGGTTCATCCGGGTTCGGCAAAACGTATTTAAAACTCGATAACGGAATTCAACGCGAAGATTCTGTGCGCGATATCGGAGCTCTGCTTGACTGGATCAGTCAGCAAGAAGATTTAGACGCGTCGCGAGTCATGGTCACTGGAGGAAGTTATGGTGGTTATATGACGCTCGCTGTTGCAACTCAATTCGACGACCGCATACGTTGTTCGTTGGATGTAGTTGGCATCTCACACTTTGGTACATTCTTGAAGAATACCGAAAGCTATCGTCGCGATTTGCGACGTGTGGAGTACGGCGATGAAAGGGATCCAAAGATCGCTGCGTTTTTCGAGAAGATCGCCCCGTTGAATAACGCTGCGAAAATAACCAAGCCACTTTTCATTGTACAAGGTGGCAACGATCCTCGAGTTCCTTTATCAGAAGCAGAGCAGATGCGAGATAAAGTCAAACAGAACAAAGGAGAAGTGTGGTACTTAATGGCGACCGATGAAGGGCATGGCTTTAAGAAAAAGAATAATGCCGATATTCAGTTCTATTCGACGGTCATGTTCATTCAGCGGTTTCTTACGACAAACAACTAGGTTGAAGTTATCGCTTCAAAAGTTTGGGGATGAATCGACCTGTACGCTGCTGCATGGCAGGATAGGTGTCGGGGAATCTCCTAAGAAGCTCTTGCTCTTCAGCCCGACTGCGTATCGATAGCAGCGCGAATAGCAGCAAGCCGCCAACGAACAATACCCAACTGCTGACAGCGATCGATAAACCGCTCGATAGGAGCAGCGTGGCAGTGTAGTAAGGATGGCGCATGAATTGGTAAGCACCTGTGATGCAATGCTGTGCATCCGAGTGAATTCCAGAGGAGCCGCTGAAGTTTTTGCCGAGGGAAATAAGACTCCAGTACATGAGTGCTAAACCCAAGCCGGCCATTGCGATTCCTGCAAAACGCAGTGGCATCGATAGATTGAGAGATGCCTTAGGAAAAGAGTTCGGTAGGACTATGGCAGCGACTACGACGATGCCAAGGAGGGCTGCCAAAACGCCAAGGATTATTTGGAGAAAACGAGGTTCGTTCTTTGATCGCGGTGGCGAGCTGCGGAAGCCGTTTGCAAGCTTGAATCGTATCACGATTACTGCTGTCGCCAGCAGTAAAACTCCTATGGCAAGATAGAGCCCCAAGCGATCGCTGTTCAACGGATGGTCTTCTCAGGAACGAAGTGTTTGCAGAAACTGTGCAGAGAAATTACGCCCTACGGTGCGAGTCGCCGCAGCGACCAATGTGTTTGAAGAGTCGGACGACTGTAGGTGAATCGGTCATGCAAGCGGTTAGGTCGACCTTGCCAAAATTCGATTTTTAGCGGTCGTAAACAATAGCCCCCCCAATGATCTGGTCGAGGGATTTGGCTGTCTGAAAACTCTCTGTCCTTTTCATTCGCCTTGATCTCCAATGCATGGTAATCGTCGACGACTTGCGACTGAGGAGAAACAACTGCACCTATTTGGCTACCTCGAGGACGGGAATGAAAATACGTGTCCGAGACGCTAGGATCGGTCTTAATCACATTGCCTTCGATTCGGACTTGTCGCTCCACATGTGGCCAGTAGAGAACTAGAGCGGCGTAGGGATTAGCTGCCAATTGCTGTCCCTTGGCAGAGTCGTAATTGGTGAAGAAACAAAATCCTTCTGCATCAACTCCTTTGAGCAACACAATACGAGCCGAGACATGACCTTGCAGATCGGTAGTGGCGAGGGTCATTGCATTGATTTCCAGCCAATCTGGCGTTGCGATTTCTGAAGCCTCACGAAACCAGAGTTGAAACTGTTCAATCGGGTCGGACAGCAATTGGTCGCGTTCTAGTCGTTTCTGCTCGTAGGTACGGCGAAGATGATCCATAATCATTGGCTCCCGATCGGACACTTTGGGTGGGATCTTGATGTAACGCTTATTCGGAAGGACCCGATAGTAAGGTTCTTTATTATTTTGGGGGTAAGGCAAGGGAAGTTGTTTATTCGACAACACCTCGGTTGCCTAACTGTACAATGAATTCGAAATCGGTGCGATTGGGGGATTATCCCAGGAACTGTTGGTAGTTTGCGGAAAATTACGGACCGCCCGAACCAACAGTTTTGTATTTGCCTCTATAATTTCAATGACAACAGCAAGATGTGTTTCCTTCGGTGGCTGGTTTAGGGCTAGTCGG
>JBEGUT010000145.1:0-8273 GCA_041178745.1 Planctomycetota bacterium
AGACGTTTGGTTTTTCGCCGCTTGAGTCAACAATTGTGAGATCGCTGTATTGGATACGCCTTTGATGGTGATCGTGCTCGCGATGGATGCGTTACCGGCACTCTTCACTTTTTCGATAATGTCCGAATAGTCGACACCTGAATCTGAGTTGATGCACGCACCCACCACGCTTCGAATTTGAGAGTCAATGCTTCCGAGCCGCATGATCGCGGTCCTTGATGTCAGCAAGATCTTCAAGGGGTTGATGAAGCCTTGACCGCGAGCACTGATTGATGGGTAATCTGTGCCCACCGACTGGAATGCTGTCTCAACGAGTGCACCTAGCTCTTGGCTCATAAGGCTTGCGGTGGCGGGGATGATCGCGATAGCGATCGGCACGTTATCTACGGCGCTTACCTTGCCGTTTGAGGTGCTCTCCAATTGAACGGTGGTCTTCATGCCGGCACCGGTCAAGATAACTGCAAAAATCATCGGCATGAAGATGTTGAGCGAGCCCCGTACCAGGGCGGTACCGCCTTTGCCATCCCCTGCCCCAATTGCCGCGGCTGTAACGGAGCGCATGATCATGATTGTGGATACGAGCACTGCGAAGCCCCAGATCCACGAGGTTTGCTTGGAGATCATGGCTACGCCATTCAGCACGGCAGTCAGCGTCATCAAGTCCGCGCTGGTGGTGTAAATTGTGAGTGAACTGAACATGGTTACTTCACATTCCCATTAAGGGTTGCTGATGCTGTCAGCTGCTGGGCTAATTTGAGAACTGTGTAGTCTTCAACACAGGCATTCTGTTTGACCATGTAGTCGTTGCGAAGGTTCTCCTTGTTCCTGATGGCATCGGCGGATATTTGGTGAGAATTCCCGTACTCAATCGAACCTGCGGCTTTGTAAAGCGCCTCACCAAAGCCAGCTGCAATGCAATTGGTCAAACTCGCACCCAGTTTTCGCGCCATCTGAACGCGGGCTTCAGGATTTGATGTTTTGGTTAGCAACGGAATCAATGGCAGGCCAGACACCTTCATGAACTGAACTTGTTGCGTTGTGAAGCTCAGCTTTTGTTGGCCATTGATTTTCCCGACGATCGACGAAGAATCTACAGTTCCCGAAGTTGGTGAACCGAACAACATGGTATTGACCCATCCCTCAATGCCTGCGTAGTTGAAATCCTCTTTTTGCATTTGTGTGCAAATTTGCGGATCGATGCCGCCGTTGGGAACGCCTGATCCATTTGGATTCATGCATTTGTAGAGCACAAGGGGAACCGTGGGCCGCGTGGAGCCTGTGCCTCCGCCTCTTACGATTGAGTCAAGAGTAAGAGTGTTTGGGCCCTTACATGAAATCCGCCCTAAATTGTTGCTGGCAGTTACCGGAGCAGAATCCGCTTGGCCGGATTGATTGGATGTGGAACAAGGAACGCCATTGACCTCATATCCCAGGAAACTGATCAGCAACTTGTTGTTTAGAGAATTTGGATTGCTGTCGTCGTCTGTTGAGCCGTCAAAGTTACTCAGTCCAGCCAGTCCAAGAATGTTGGATGCCCCCGAGGCAATAACCGCCTTCACCACAGAGTTGCCCGTTTTTGGGTTAACTTCACCTTGCTTTTTGAAATAGCTATTAGCGTCCGCCAAGTAGCCAGTCAGGCTGCCGATGGAATCAGAAAACATTCCCTTTTGAACGGCTCCAACATTGCCAGATCCATTGACTGCATTTGCAATCGCTTTCTCCGCAGGGTCAATGACCATGTGCGACATTTGGCAAGAATTCTTCGAAAGATTGTTCATGTTCTGCATGAGGGATTGGAACTCCCCCATCAAAGAATCTAGGCTGGGAGAAATTGCCTTGATTGCAGCTTTGAACGCAAGGCCTGCAGCGTTGGCGGCAACCTGTCGGAAGATCTGAACGAGCTGTTGACTATTGATGAAGCTGAAAGAACCACCGTAAAGATCAATACCGCCGCAGCCTGCATCTAACCTTGGAGCGTCATAAGCGATGATCGTGACCGACTTGATCGGTGCTCTCATCGCGTACGCGCCGCCCATGATGCCAACGCGATCCTTTGTCTTGATCGAGGTGGCAGAGGTTGCATTGCTAAGGAACATGCTGTTCATGTCGCCCAAGAGGCCAGCACTGCACAGCTGTGGAATTGACAGCGCTGCCGCCACAAGAGTTGATCGCATTTTCATGGGTATCTCACTGGTATTGCTTCTGCAAAATAGGCTGGAGCTTCTCTTTGAATGTCTCGGGTTTGCTGGGGTCCAGCTTGAGTGATTGCAGGTCGTCCGTGCTTGCCACGCCCCGCTGCCAAACATCAAGATCTTTCATGGTTGCTTGGCTGAGTAATTTGGAACTGTGTCCTGCGAAGGCGATGAGCTTGACCATCTCGTCTGCTGCGTAAAAGCCCTGAGCAATCACTAGGTACTTATTGGGATCAATCTCACCCTGATAGGCTTTGGGTCTGGGCACAAACACCACCGAAGGTGAAAGCTTTAGCTGAAGCTTCGCGTAAAGCCCGTTGTCCCTTACCAATGGCCCTTTGTAGCCTTTCGGGGCTTTGCCATCGATGGACACAACCAATGTCTCCATTCCGAAGTTGCTTTTCAGCATCGCCAAGATCGGCATTTGCTGAGCGCAAAAGCGACAAGATCCATCCACAAATGCCAAGAGACCGCCAACCTCTGCCAATTCTTTTACTGCCTGCTGCTGCGCAAAGAAGTCAGCGTTCCTGATTGTTTGAGCACCAGTTGATGCATATGGAATCCGATTGTTCTCATTGAGCATCGGGTCTTCGTTCACCACTTTCATATGAGCCTCTTCAAAGCGCTGTGCTTTGTCCATCACGACACGCTTGGCGTACAAATACGCACTGAGATTGGCTTCGGTTGGGGTATCGATTGCGCGTTTCTCCAGAATTGGGAAATTCTTGATCAGCCAGTCAACATCCACTTTCTGCTCACCGATTGAGGAAGGGGCTTTCTTGTTTGGCGGCGGCGGAGCGATAGATTGCTCTTGCTTGATCGTTGATTCAATCTTTTTGGCCGGAATGGTGTGTGGTTTGTAATTTGAAAATGAATCGCCGTATGCATCATCGATGCGAATGGCCGAAGTCTGCGCGATGCTTGCAGCCGACATCAGAAAGAGGGGCGATGCGATAACTTTGTGTAGAAGTCGCATGGTGCTCAGAGGATCTTGTAACCACGACCAACAACTTCTTTGAGGCTCAGATATCCCCAGTACCGCGAGTCGTAGGACATTGGGTTTGTCCCCATCATGAAGACGTGACCGGCGGGAATGACCTCATCGCGCTCGAATGCTTTTAGTGGCACCTTGGTGGTGTCTACAAGGGGCAGGCCAATCGCGACGATTTTGCCGTTGATGCTTACTGTCTGGTCCTTGATCTGAAGGCGATCTCCAGGGAGGCCAGCTGCGACTTTCATCACATAAGCTTGCTTGATGTAGCCCAAAGGACCGTTAGGCTCCCAAAAAAGCATTTGCCCGCGCTCAACACTGGCTGCACTATTCTTGATGAGGACTGACAAGTGCACATCCTCAAGGCATTTTTCATCATTCGGATCAAATGCAATAGTGATTGGTGACTTGAACCAGTAGTAGTTCATAGCCAAGAGCGCGACGAGCAAACTCAACCAGATGACTTTGATTTGGTCTTTTTTACGCGCCTGCTCGCTCATGGCTTTGTCGCTTCAATTGGATTTTTTTTGACAGCTTCGCGAAGTGCCTGGGTGATGTCGATAGATCCAGGAGGCAGGGCTGCAATTGCATAATTGCCAGCGTCATCCTTGCTGCTGTCGATCACGACATAGCCCTGGTCGGCGTACTGCTTGAGGACTCGCAGTATTGGGTTTTGTACTTCGTCGAGCAGCTGCTCTTTGCTTGCTCCGGGGCGATCTAGAACAGCATCAATGACAACTGCTCCACGCTCACCAACCGCTATTTTTTGATTTTCTTGGCCGTACTGGTGGCCCGCATAAAGGCAAGCACCCGAAAGAATGATCAAAGCAGAAAACGGAACTTCCCCTGCCAGCAAAATCGATTTGAGGTTCATTGCATCATCTCCGCAATGTGAGCCATCAAATCCGCTTTGGTGAGAGTTGGATCTTCGAACTTGAGTTGACTGAAGGCCAATTTCAACAACTGCTTGCGCGAATGAGCTTTATCGCCCATTGCATGATGAACAGCATCCACAGCTGGAATGCCCTGCTCCATAAGTTCGAACACCAAGTCACGAGCATCGCCCTCTGAGCTGAACATCGTTGCTGTGAACTTGTCGACGTACAGTCTGGCAACCTCGTAATATCTGCGACCAACAAACAGGATTTCGCTGAAAACCCCTTTTCGAGTTTCAACGCTGCCCACCAGCCGGTTGAAAAATGGATCGTCTGCGAAATTAGCAAGAACCTTTTCGCTAAAGAGCTTTTCAACCTCTGCCTGTTCTTGAGCAAGGATCAATTTCCATGCGGATTGGTTCAGGATGACTTGACCGGCAGGGCTTTTCGCGAACTTGAGCAATGATTGAATGATCACAAATACGCCAACAGCATCCTTTCGACCTTTTAAGTAAATGCCCTCCAGCACCGAAGCGGCCAGCTGATCCTTGAACAAATCGTGTGCTTCATCAACCAAAACGAGCTTACGGCCTTTTACGGTCTTGAGCCTTGTCATCAGCATGTTCAGAACGAAGAACATCACGCATTTACGAAGGTGGTCATCACCTGACAGGCCTGCCATCTCAAAGACGGTGAATTGCTTGGTGATGTTGATCGTGCCTTTGCCACGGAAGAATTGGCCCCGAGCAGGGCTTTCTAGAAATGCTCGCAGACGCGGCACAAGATTGCCCGCAGCAATCTCCACTTCGTTCAAATCGCTTTTGCCGTTAGCTGCGATTCGAATTCCTTCCAGGCACTCAACAACCGTTTGAATTTCTGCGCTACTTTGTAGCTTGCCGAATGCTGCCCTGACAGCCTCGGACATGGCTATTCGCGCACCAGGCTGAGGCTCTTCTGCATCGAAAGCCATCATCATCAAAAGCGATGTGATGCCTTCGCACTGCTCATCAAATTCTTGGTCACTCAGTCCCGTAAAGGGATTGAGCGAGGGCATATTGGCGGTGTTGAGCGCGAAGTCGTTGAATTCCCCACCGACTGCTGAGCAAAATTTCTTTGAGCTGCGGCCGTTATCCAGCAGAAAAACGTTTGTACCCTCGGCCAATGCATTTTTGATCAGGTACTGCAGAACAAATGACTTACCCGAGCCTGGCGAGGCTGCGATGGTTCCGTTGTAGTTGGAATCGGAGATAAAGGGATCGAAGTAGTGCGCCGCGCCTCTGCGCGTCACAAATACAGAGCCCGTGTTGTTTGAATTCAAGCGCGCATTTCCTGCGTGATCTCCATAGACAGGCAGCAAGCATCCTGCGGAAGAGCTGGGCATGATCCCCTCGCATTTGAGGGCATCTGCAATGCTTGGCGCGAAGTTCAAAGGGAGCGACTGTGCCCAGCGAACGATCCCATCATTTCGAACCATGCGGCCATCAAACCCCAATTTGTCAAACGTACCCTTTAATGTCGTTGCAGTGTTGATGGCTTGTTCTCTCGTTCTCCCAAAAACGAATGCTGTGGCAGACACGTAGACTGATTTGTCTCCATCGTTGCTGCATTGCCTGCGCATGTACTCCAAATCTGCGACGGCTTTTTCTGGTGCCTCGTTGCCAAGCTTGAAGGGCAGGGTTTGCGCTTGAGTGCGCGACTTAATCGCGTTTTCGATTCGCTCCATTTCCTTGCGCTGATTTGCCACCCTCACCGTTGTTGTGAAGATGAATGGGGTCAGAATGCGCTGCCCTCCTCCTTCTCGCGTAGGGCCTGAGTTGAAGGGTGCACCGCTGAGTACGCTCATGAGTCCGTGATATCCCTCTTCGGGAAAAGACTTGACGGTGACCTGGGCGCAGTATGTGTTCTCATCAAAGATTCCGACTCGACTGTCACGAAAATCGATGGTCTGATCTGGCCCAAAAATCTGATATTTGACTTCCAGTGTTTCATCGAGCACAACATCCTGTCGAGGCTCAAAGATTGAGGTGAATTGTCGGTGGTAGCTGACAACTTCAGCCGCCGACAACGTCATAGCATCTGCGAAGCCACAGGCTCGCATGTTGTTCAAGAAGTCTGATTGCAGAGCTGCATTTTCAGACATGGCTTCTGGGCCAATCGATTTCGAGGGTATCGCCAACGAAATCAAAAGTGTCCGCTTGTTAAGCAAGGGGACATCTGGTTGCCACCCAATGGTGACGGCCTTTTCGAAGATGGTTTTCTGTCTTTTAACCAACTCTTCGATCATTTGTCCGCCGTGGACTTTTCCACTTGCGTAAATGGTTGCGGCCGAATGATCTGGCTCTGATAGAAGGCTCACTTGAACGAGTGAATCATCTGGGCAAGATTTAAATATGTTTTGAATCACCGTGGCGAATTCACCACCACCGCCAACAAGCGGTGTCATGGTGTATGCCCTGCCGATGTAGGTCTTGTCGCCTGGCGCTTTCGACACAATCAAATGATCGCTTGTCGTATAGGTGTCCAAGTGGATCAGATCTGCTGCAAAAGCTTTGGGGGTATTGGATAGATTCAGTGTCACGGTGATTCCTGACTCGGCATGCTCAATGCGAGCTGGCCCGATTCAATTTCGGACCAGCAATCGTGTTCATTGCTGCTGAATGACGATTGCGGGGGGAGCAGAGGTCACCGAGCCTGGGGCTGCAGTGGCCGTTGCAATCGAGCGAACAACGCCTGGGCCAACGAGTGCAATGGCCAAAACGCCCAAAATCAGGCCGATGCTGCGGTAGCCGCCACCATGAGCCAATTGCCACACAGCAACAACAAGCACCGTGAAGGCCAGAACAAACAACCAGGTCGATGTCAGCAAAGAATTGATGTAAGTAACCGTGGTGTCCCAAGCGCCGGTTGTCAGTGCTGTGCCGCCATTGAGCGCGCCAATGGCGCCGAGAACGACGATGACCGAAGCCATCAAGAGAGTGCCCATTTTCAGAGCGGACGAATCGGCCAGTTGGCCGGAAGGAGTGTGAGTCGATTTCATAAGTACCTCATTTGGGCATGGTGGATGATCCATTTACGGAAGGATCTAATGCCGGCTCCGCTGACTCGGGGTGCCCCGGCTGGCTGAACTCTGGTGCTGGGGTTTGGCGCTGCTCGCGAATGCCCCCAATGGCTGTTGGTGTTACCTCTGCTGGTCGTCGTGGGTATGTATTGGTGTTGACCATGTTTTCGGTGCCAATGGAATCAAAGCCAGCCCATTTGGTGCCTTTGATTTCCTTGTACACAACCGTGTTCTCAGTCAAGAGATCGCGACCGTCTACAAATCGCTTTATCCAGACCCTCTGAATGACGGGGCCCTCACGGACCGGAGAGCCCGCAAGTGGCGGCTCATTGCGCCTTTGATGCGGAAGCGCTATTTTTATTGGTGGTGTCTTGTTCTTATCGACAACGGCATCATCGGGATCAATGCCATTCAAACGATCTAAATCTGAAACTTTGAATTCTTTGTCAAAGCGTGAATTGGGTAGTTCACCGTTTGTGGATGCGTCAACCGACTTGAAGGAGCGGCAGTGGGGGCTGCGCGAGTCTTGTCGTCGATTGCAGTCGAACTTGGCTTCGCCCACTGGATTCATTTGAGCTGCGCATCCTGCCAGCAAGCAGGTGATGGTTGCGATCAAAGTGGTGATGGTTTTTTGTTTGTTGATCATGGTTTTGTTCCTGTCTTGACCCGCTTGAATTCCATGGATTCCTTCAAGATCCACGTGATGCGAGTGCCCGCCAAAATTTCAATCACTGGGAACGTTTCTTTTGCAAAATCCAGATAAAAGCGTGATATCTGCGAAGACGCATTTGAGATGCCTGAGCCCACTGCAGTTCGAGCTACCAATGATGAATCTGGGTACTGAAAACCTTGGGTTCCGCCGGTTGCCGATGTGTTGTAGCTGGGGATCGCTGTTGGGGTGAGTGCTGTGCCGAGGCCCGAGATAATCCCTGTAAGGAACGCTTGCGCCAAAATCGCACCCTGCTTTGATACAACTTTTCCGGATAGTCCTTGAATGCCGTCTGCATCCACTCCGTAGGCTTTGACTGGTGCCTCAAGAATGTCGCCATTCGCGGCGACGCAGCTGATGGTGTCTGCGATGGCAAATGCACGTTCAGCGCTCAAAATAGCGATTGCAGACCCTCCAAGAAAACAATCGCCTAGGTCGTTAAGTTTCC
>JBEGUT010000146.1:0-8259 GCA_041178745.1 Planctomycetota bacterium
CAACTTCTCGATCGGCCCTTAGCCGCAGCGTTAGCATGGCTCGATCTTTCCACGCGACTTGGAGGCAGTCAACGTCGTCGAGATGCTGAAGAAAATTGGATGATCATCCACGCTGGTGCCTCCGGAATCGAAGTCGCACTGGTCGCTGTCCATGGTCTGGAAATCAAACTCCTAGCGACAGCGGGTGATTGGCTGCGAGGAACCCATCGTTGGCAACATCTGATTGCCGAACATCTTTGCGGCCAATTCATGAATCGCTATGGACGAGATATCCGTCAGGATCTCAGCAGCGCCACACGTCTGCAACGCACCGTCGAATTATCGCTCGATCGCCTCGCCGAAGCATCAAAAGTCGATATTCGTTTTGAATCGCAACAGCAATCGATTCAATGCACTTTGACACGCAAGGAACTGATGGCGATTGCCGAAGAACCATGCATGATGCTTCAGCAGTACATGGAATCGGTGATGAAGCAAGCCGGTGTCGATCCCTTCGATATCGATCAAGTCCTTTGGATGGGAAGCCTCGCCAAAATCGAAGAGATTCGACAGTTAGTCGATCGATTTCTGGCGCACTCCCCACCGAGCGTATTACAATCGAAGACCGACTTGGCCATTGGTGCGGCAATTCAGTCCCAACATATGATGCCGACCATCGAGTCACCGACCGGATTGCCCAAAGCGATTTCGGCAGCGACCTATGATCTTGGCTTACTCGCTAAGGATTCGCGCGCAGGGAAGATGGTTCCCAAGATCTTCGTCCCGCGAGGCTCTCAGTTGCCTTTCAATATCCAACGCAACATGCGTCCCCCACCCAACGCCGATCTGCCACCCTATGTACAGATCATCGAAGGAACCAGCTTGGGTGATTCTACTTGGCATAAACTTGGCTCGATCCACCTGAAAACGGCTTTCCCGGGCCGACCTATGCAAGATCCCTGTCAACTGCGTCTCAAAGTCGACGATAGTGGACTTTGGTCAGGGACCGTTGGATGGCCCAATGGCCAACAGATGGTCAATATTCCCGTAACCTCCGAAGCTCCCATGACCAATGACCAAGTGGATCGCTGGAAAAGCTGGCTGGAAACTCTGATGCTGTGCTCAGCTTCTAAATCTTGATGGCATCCTTGTCGCTAGTCAACCTTAACGAACAACGCTGGTTAGAGAACATGCCGGCAAGCACTTTATCATTCAAGCAGAAGACAATCATCTTCAATATCGATTGCGGATCTGGCGTGAGTATTCTTTTGATTCAAGCCAGATGCCGTAGGTAGGCAAAACGGCCGAACGGTTTCTCATCGCATCCGCCGATGAATCTGTGTCGATCAAGCCCAACTGATTGACAAGTTGATCGGAGTAACCGGGAAATAGAATTCGATAATCAGCAGGAATCGTTCCAGGCCGAAGCTTGTTCACATGAGCAACTAAATTGGTCGTACAGTTATTGCTCAAGGTATCATAAAATTCGGGCTTCACCGCGATTTGATTCATGCGTTGTAACATGTCCAAAAAGAGGCCCTGAACATCCATCGGACTCGCTTTGGCACGGTAGATATAAACACTCACATTGCGAATGTCCGTTCGCAAGCGAATCAAGTCTCTCTCGGTACCAACTACATACATTAGTTCGTACTGTTTCATCGCACCGCCGAGCGGTGTGTAAACTTCGTCTTTCTCAAGTCGCGCTTCTACCGATAAAACCAACTGCTCCCCATCCTCGAATCCGAAACTCAACATCGTATGAGCCAATGCGGGTGCATCGCGGAATGGAACGACCAGAAAATCGACCGTCTTTAAATTTTCGAGCTTATAAGTACGATCAAAATGCTTAACGCGATAATCGTTTTCGCTCGTATAATGACAGTCGCGAATATTGTAGATCGTTACTTTGTCTGTTTTTACCTTGGCATAGGGAAGTATTTCCAAGTCCGCTCGCCAATTGCGTTGGTGCGATGGCTTAACCGAACCAAACTCTTTGCCCGCAGAGCCTTTCCATGAAGGCCCCGAATAGGAAGAGTCCATGAACGATCTGCAACCCACCAATAACAGCAAGCATGGCAAAATGAATTGCCAAAACATTCGCTCCTTGTGGATTGCTAACATCAAACAGCGACTCATGCCTTGGAGATTTCCCGATCCTTCTTCTCTGTCACTTCTGTTTTCTGCTGCTGTTGCTGACAGTTACCTTCCTGGATATGAACCAACTGCCTTGCAATATTTGCTAGCCTAGATGAGTCAAGCACTTTAGCCCCAACCGGCAATTCCCCCCTTCAATCGCCAAGACCGCTGATAGCCCAGCAAAAGAATATGCGTCGCCCAAAACTCGGAACTGCCACGGTAACCCACCCTTCTCCAGTGAATTACGGGTCACCAGTGAATACGGGCCCCGGCTTACAAGATCCACCTAGATTGCCAGTTACCAATATATTTTTCGGCATGTAGTCCATATGAAAAATGCACGATCGGAACAATAGCGATTAGCTCGATGAAATCCGAGCCGTTAGAGGGAACCCACAACTCAGATCGCTGCTGGCAGCTTATGTGAGCAGAAAAACTCCACCCCGGCTCATCAAGAACTTATTTCTTAAGTAATAGATGAAGGGAAAGTCTATCCGAGCGGATTGTTGAGAAGATTAATATAGTTCAGTGCCATACGGAGGATCATGATGACCAGCATGGCAGACACGATAAACCAAATCACTCCGCTCGCTACCATGGCGATAACCGTAAGGGCAGATTTTCCTCTTTCGTGATACTCTAACGCCAAGCGATCAAGCGACTCGGTTTCAGTGCCGCTGAGTTCTCCGATTTCAACCATTTCCAGAAAGTCCTGTGGAAAGACTCCACCATTGCTAAACGATTTAGAAAAAGTATCACCTCGTTTGATCGAATCCAGGGTTTTCTCCATCCCGGAAAGCAAATGATAATTTCCTGTGCTGCGAAAAGCTTGCTTAACGCTTCGAATCGCATCGACGCCTGCGTTGAGCATCATCGACAGAGTCATCGTGAATCGGGCAAGGCTCAGTGTTTGAATCGGCGTACCGATAACAGGAATTTGCTGGATCAGCGGTAGTACTCTGGCATGGCAGTTGAACCAGTTGTGCCACAGTCCCCATCCGGTCACGCCAAGAAGACCTCCTACGAAACCAACGATCAACCAAAAAATGATGAACCCCTTCACACCACTGAGTCCCAAACCGCTGGCATCAAACGCCGGCCCCGAGGAGTTAGGAGCGAGCAAGCCTTGGATGAGAATGACACCGCTGATCACTAGCAATCCTAAGATCAATTGCAAACAGGGCCAGCTTATCTTCTGAAGAAAATTGGCTCGCGTCTTCCGAAGATCATCATAATAATCTGCCATGTGCAGAAGTATTCGATCGAGTCCCCCGGCTGTTTCGCCCGCATGTACCATCTGAATCATCAGTGGCGGAAAGTACTTTCCTTCGGCCAACATCGCCTCTGCCAGGGACTTACCTTCTCGTATCGAGTTCAATACGTTATTGAGTTTCTGTTGGTACAATGACCTTCCAGTTCCACCTTCCGTTTCAAATAATCTCAATAAGCCTACACCGGCGCGCAAACCGGTTCCCAAACGCCTTGTAAACCCGGAAGCCTCGCGGAGACTCATTTTGGAAGAGAACATAGGTAAACCAAAGTTGAAAATCTGGGTCGATGTAGGAGGAACATTCACCGATGCCATCGCTTGGTTCGGCGATCACACTTCACGTTCAGTCAAAGTTTTAAGTAGCGGCAAAATTCGGTGTGAAGTTTCCCAGTTACAAGCAAATGGAATTCTCATTGTAGGAAACCTTCCGCCATCCGGTATCGATTTCTGGAAAACTTGTCCGATTTATCTTCTCGCACCCAATGGAACCAAGCAATCCCTGGGCAATATTCATTCTTCGGGAATAGATTGGATCAAACTGGATGCAGCTATCCCTCCGAATTCATTGAGTGTGGGTGACTGGCTTGAACTGTCATCAGGGCTTGAATCTCCGGTACTCGCTACGCACTTATTGCTCGATGTCCCTATTGATCATCCCCTGCCATCGCTGGAAATGCGAATTGGAACAACGCGAGGCACCAACGCTTTGTTAACACGCGCCGGTGCTGCAGTCGGATTGTTTATCACTAAAGGATTTGGGGATCTACCCAAGATCGGCAATCAAGACCGCCCCGACCTGTTTGCATTGCGTGTTACCAAACCTGCTCCGCTGGTTGAAGCAGTAATGGAAATCGACGAACGCTTGGCCGCAGATGGCTCAATCATCACACCGCTATCGCTCTCAGGTGTGCAGGAGAAATTGACTCAATGGAAGCGTTCAGGGATTCGCGCGGTGGCAATCACTTTACTGCACAGTTACTTAAATCCAACTCATGAACACCTGCTCGCTAAATTAGCGCACGATGCCGGCTTCGAAGAGGTGATCTGCAGTGCCGATATAACTCCGCAAAGAAGACTTGTCTCTCGTTGTGATACCACCTGCGTCGATGGCTACCTCAGTCCCATCGTACGTGACTACCTGCGTACAGTCTCTGCACAACTGGGTGATAAGGCAGGAGCCAATTTACAAATCATGACTAGCGCCGGTGCGTTGGTGCCTGCATCAGATTTTCGAGGCAAAGATAGCGTTCTCTCTGGACCTGCTGGTGGTATTGTTGCCGTACAGGATTTACTTCATCGCTGTCAAAGTAGAGCCGCTTTAGCGTTTGATATGGGTGGAACGAGCACGGATGTGAGTCGATGTACTCAGCAGCAACTACCGCTGCAATTTGATACATGGAAGGCCGGGGTGCGCATTGTCACACCAATTCTCTCAATCCATACCGTAGCCGCAGGTGGTGGATCTATCTGTTATTTCGACGGAGTACAAATGCATGTAGGACCAGCAAGCGCCGGTTCACATCCAGGCCCCGCGTGTTACGGTCAAGGTGGTCCCTTAACGCTGACGGATATCAATCTGCTTCTAGGAATTATCCCAGATGAAGCATTTCCGATACCCATCAATCGAGACGCTGCAGCTAAAGCCTTGGGAGATATCTCTGAAGAAATACGTCGTAAACAATCGGTTTCGCTAAGTGATTACGAAATCGCTCAAGGCTTTCGTGATTTGGCTAATCAATGCATGGCCGATGCGATCAGTTTGATTTCAACTCGCCAAGGTTGTGATCCCAGAGAACATCTCCTGGTTGGTTTTGGAGGAGCCGCCGGTCAGCATCAATGCGATTTAGCCGATACTTTGGGAATCACTGAAATCCTTGACCCTCCTCTAGCCGGACTTTTCAGCGCTGCTGGTATCGGGTTGGCACAACATCGCCAATTCGCTCAACTACCCATTTATCAGGCTCTCGATTCCATTGATTGGTGTGCCGTCGATAATGCGATTGCTACGCAAACCGATCAATTAATCTCGCAACTGAATCGCCTCGGTTATCACAGCGATGAAATTCAGACCGAATTGCAATTGGAGCTACGATATATTGGTACCGACTCGACCTTGTTGATACCTTGGTGCAATCGCGAACAGATCCATGTCCATTTCTCAGCCGAGCATCAACGTCATTTTGGCTACATTCAACCGGAGCGTCGTATCGAACTTTGTGCAATACGTTTCGAAGCGGCTGGGAAGTCCGCTGCAGTTTCATGGCCAACGGTCAATACACCCTCCAAATTTCCAAGCCCTCTGATAGAGCATTTTATTTGGAGAAAGAATCAAGCGCGCAAATGCTGGAAAATTGATCGGCAGCAAATCGCAACAGGCGAACAACTCGAAGGTCCTGGCATTATCATGGGAAGGGGCCATACGACCTATGTCTCCGAGGGTTGGTCCGCTCTTTTGGATAACCAAGGAGTGCTTAGACTGAAACGTCAGATAATCGACAAGATGGAAAATCGCACAAACTCCGAGCAAGTACGCAATCGACAGATCGATCAATCCGAAAGATCGCCAATTCCTAACTCGATTCTCTCCAAACCAGTCATTGATCCGATCTTCCGTGACATCATCGCTCAACGACTAGCGACGATTGCGCAAAGTATGGGAGAGAAACTTGAAAGAACCGCGGTTAGTGTCAACATCAAGGAACGTCGAGATTTCAGCTGCGCTGTTTTTACAGCAAATGGATATTTGGTTGCCAATGCTCCACATGTACCAGTCCATTTAGGTGCCATGGGAGAAACCGTCCGCAGCATGCTGCAGCGATTTCCCGATATGAAAGCGGGCGATGTTCTGTTAACAAACGATCCCAACTGTGGCGGTTCTCATTTACCAGACATTACGGTTGTGACCCCTGTGCATGATCCAATAACGGGGAAGCGAATATTTTTTACGGCGTGCCGCGCCCATCATGCAGAGGTGGGGGGCATTACAGCGGGCTCTATGCCACCCGATGCGATCTCCCTGGAACAGGAAGGCGTTCTGCTTTCACCTCAATATCTTGTTCGTGATGGCATCGACCAATTCGATGAGATCCTCCGTCAACTAAAAGGGGCGAAACATCCTTCGCGTTCACCCGTAGAAAATCAAGCCGACTTAATTGCCCAGCAAGCAGCTAACCAGCATGGCGTGATAGAGTTGCAGAATCTGATGCACCAATGTGGTGCCCAGCGTCTTGAAGAGGCAATGCAACAGGTTTTAGAAGCGTCGGCCGATCGAGTTCAAACTTGGATCCAGTCGCTACCAACGGCCCCACTTTCTTTTGAAGATACCCTCGATGACGGTACTATCATTCGAGTCAATATCACCAAACATGTTGAAACTGAGTCATCACAAGTTGGCTGTGATCGCACTCGCCTTAAAATCGACTTCGCCGGTACGTCGCCAAGACATCCTAGAAACTTTAATGCGAATCCCGCAATTGTTACTGCTGCATTACTTTACACGATTCGGCTACTAGCAGGTGATGATCTGCCTCTCAATGAAGGTGCATTGCGGGACATCGAATTGCAGATTCCAACGAGTATTTTGCGCCCGATATCAACGGATGCAACTACGATAGCGTGCGATTCCTTACCAGCTGTCGCAGCAGGGAATGTCGAGACCTCACAACGAGTCGTTGACGTTTTACTAGGAGCATTCGGCGTAGCAGCGGCTAGTCAGGGAACGATGAATAACCTTCTCTTTGGCGATGCCTCCTTTGGATACTATGAGACGATTTGCGGAGGAACAGGAGCGACAGCCCTAGGCGCAGGATGCTCAGCCATTCATTCTCACATGACCAACACACGTATAACGGATCCTGAAATTCTAGAAATCCGTTATCCAGTTCGACTTATCGAGTTCGCCATACGAAAGGGCAGTGGAGGGGAGGGGCGGTTTCCTGGCGGAGATGGTGTCATCCGAACGATTGAGTTCCTGCGGCGACTTCAGGTATCGCTTTTGTCTTCGCGTCGCCAAGGGAATGCTCCCTACGGTTTAGCAGGCGGAAAATCAGGGACACTCGGTGAAAACGTTCTTCGTCGTCGCTCCGGAGAAACGTTGCTGCTCCCCGGTACCTGTCAATTAGAGGTGGATTGCGGAGACCAGCTGACGCTTAAGACTCCCGGCGGCGGTGGCTATGGCGTCCCCTAATCAGTAGCTACATAAGCGGTGCCTACAAATAAAACCTCGCTTCAAACAACTTGGCAAAGATCGGCCCAGAGTATGGCAGGACTCCTCGTAGCTGTCGCTACAAATCTGTTGGTGCGCAACGGAAATGAGAGAACCTCGAGATTCCAATAGCTGCCCCAATCCTACCAAGCGTTCTGCTAACGGAGTCTGCAGTCCCCTCCCAAGTTCGATTTCAAGCATTCATCCGAAAATCTTTTTCTGGTTTTGACTTGAAACGCTAATGAGGGATTCCCTACCCAGATTGCCAGCACCATAATTTCCGATTGTTTGATTCGGTGACACAAACCGATTCAGACGCAAACCGACTGCTCGCATTGACCGGGAAGCTGATCACTTCGCAAAATATTTGTGGGCACCCCTAGATAAAGCCGCACGATTCATCGCTCACAGACTGCTCGTTGGACTTTGCTGATTCGGTTCTATCGAAACAGCAACCTTTTATCATTTGACTTGCGACATAGAAACATCACCATGCTCCCATTGCCAGCCAATCCATCCAACGACTCGATCGATCTCAATCCATGGTTGCTACTGCGGCATCATGATTCCGGGGAAACCGAGATAGCGATGTGGACAGTTTCGGGCAAAGGTAATGCCTTGATCATATTTTCTACCGCATCCAGAGCAGAAGAGTATCGCCGCGAAA
>JBEGUT010000147.1:0-8164 GCA_041178745.1 Planctomycetota bacterium
CGCGCCGACAAGCAGCGTGATGCAAACGGTTGGCAACCCACGCTGACCGCTCCTGATCGTCCACGACCAGCCGATGGCATTCCTGCGGATATCCCCGAATATTGGAAGTTGATGAACGATATCGTCCTGCTCGCGTTCCGTACCGATACAACCCGAATCGCAACGCTCAAATATTGTAACGATGGTTCCGCCGAAACCCACACGCACTGCGGTGCCAAAGATCAACATCACCAGATGGCTCATACTCAACCGCAAGAACTGATTCCACTCAACCAATTCTTCACATCCCAACTCGCCTATCTTTGTGAGCGAATGACGGAAGTGAAGGAAGGGGATCGCACGCTACTGGACAACACCGCGATCATGCACTGCTCGAGCATGTTGCATGGCAATCACGATTCGCGGCAGCTACCAATTATCTTGCTGGGAGGGGCGGGAGGTAAACTCCGAGGTGGCCGCGTGCTCGATTACCTCGACTCTCCCAACCGCCGCATGTGCAGTCTGTTTCTCAGTCTCATGGAGTGGGGTGGTTTGGAACTCGAACAATTCGGCGATTCGAATGAACGCCTGGTTGGTATTTAAGCTGGCCTTAGCTGGCTTCCCATGTCACGCACTTTGCATCTAACGTGAAATAGAATTCGCTTCTATCGTCTCTATCAGAAGGCTGATCGTGAGAGAGCGTTGTGGGAATCCGCTGAAACAATCAACCTATGGTCTTATCACGACTGGTGAAGGCCATTATATCTTTACTTCCATATTCACTTGTCATTTTCATCAATTGACAAGACTGAAGATCCGATCGCTTCGTTGGTTTCTCGAAACTTTTCTTTTCTTCTTTTATTGAAAGCTGAAATAATCAAAAGACTGATCACTAACGACAACACTATCGGCAGGAAGACTCCAACCTTGCCGATCGTGGCAAGCACAACTCCCCCGACAATTCCATAAACCAAAGCTACAAGTAAAACAATCGCAATAAATTCGATGCTACCGTAGTTCGGAAATGCGTATCGCACCACCTTCGTGTTGCGAAAAAGGCGGGAAATAAAAAAGAGCGATAAAGGCAACGCCACGATCCAGGCAAGTGACCAAAAGTGCCAACGCAGAATACCTGCGGTATCCGTTGCATCTCGGCGAACTCCGAGAAATTGTCCCACTAGATCCATCGGATACTCGATCAGCAACAACACTACGATAATGGCTAGGCAGCCGAATCCGCGTGCACGATCCTGCTCTCCGGAAGCCTCCATTGTTTCTGAGGAATTCATCAATACTACCTGGCTGCACTTTATGGATAATTGATGAGACACTTGTCTATTTAGATCACAGTTTTTTGAGAAATTCAAGCTAAAGCTGATTCGCCCCTAAAAACATTTAAAATCTTGCAGATACTTTTCGCAGCGATACGCCATAAAAATTAGCCCGAGAGGTTCGGATCTAACAGCGTATCCACCTAAGTATGAAATACTTTGACGGACTAATTCGCACCCATCAGGTCAATTGTGCAATTCTGCAATACCTACAACGTTGTCATTCCGGCGCAAGCCTACTCCCAGAACACTTATAAACTATTACATCAAGTGATCGCGGAAGGAATCGAACCTTCGATTTCCTGCGTGTCATGCAGGTGTCTTAGCCACTGGACCACGCGATCTTAGTCATGCCTTAGGCGTTAGGCTTCAGGCGTTAGGTCAAAACAATGCAGCTTGAATCATGACGATTGACGATTGACGCTTGAGGAGTGGCGGCTCCAGAAGTCGCACCTGGCAGTCCGAGCTCATGAAGCCCAGACGAGCGCTGGCCCACCCGCAAGTTGCAAGCCCCGGAATCGAACCGAGTTACCAACCTTATGAAAGTCAGCTCAGCACCAACTAGCCTGCAGTAGTAGTCTTATGACAACAGCCTTTCGAACTTAGGTAAGACCTTCTCTCCCCTATAGACTCACATCTTTGGAATTGGTTCACAGAAAGGGTTCTCTCGATTGGATTCAACAAAACCAAATCGCGTTTTATACCGGCATGCACTAGCAACGCACAACTTGCTCAAACATCATGCTTACCGCTAATAGAGAACCAAGTCGGCGAGTTCGTGATAATGCCTGAGAGGTCGACTACCCCAAATGACTTCATATGATGTGATAAGCTGGAGCCTTAGGTCGAAGTGAAAGGTCTTTTTATCATCATGAAGTGAAAGCATCAGAGCACAAGACAGCCCGTTGCTTCCTGTCGTCTACAGCAATCAATCAGTCAGTCAGTCCGTCAGTCCATCAATTGCCAAAAACCTTCTACGGCTCGAGATCATGAATGACTGGCAAATAGGATGGAGCATTGCATCCTACTGCTTATATCTCGTCAACAGTTCAACTTGATTGGAAGCGTTGAAACGGATCCATTTCTCTATTCGCTCTTTCGTGTAGCTCCATAAGTTTCGCTGCATCGGCCAGATTCTGCCAATACTCCGGTGCAACTGCGTTATGCTCACCAAATGGCTGAAGCTCTTAGTGCGCAAGCTCCAATTCGTTGTGATCGAGAAACTCATAGCACCAGCGGAGGGTGTCACGAATCTGCGTGGATATGACACCATATTTCGAGACTACGAGATCCGGCGATAGCTGAGCAGCCTTTCGAAAGTAAGCATCGATTTCTTGTCAGCGATTGATTTGTTCGAGGTGGACCATTTTGTTATCGGACAATCAAAGGCAAGAAATATTTTTAGAGACGGCAGGAGGATTTTTTCACTCCAGTAGATAATAGCTTCTGTGTGACAGTCGAACACAAGTTGCCAAGTCCTCAAGGTGATACACGCGTTGCTTACTGGCCATTGAGTTTAGCAAGAAATTGCTCAATCATTCCCTCGGGAGCTTTGACGATGTGTTCGGGACCCGGAAATCCACCGCTTTTGACATCGTTGATATAGTCACGAAATCCTTCAACTCTTTCCACTTGTATAGCCTGCTCCATTTGGTAGAGGTTTCGATACTGTTTGGTGTGTCGTGGAAAAGGTGGAGCGTGATTGCCCAAGATATCTTCAGCAAACATGAATTGAATGTCACCGCCACTTCCGGCACCAATCGACGAAGTCACTAAGCTTGTGCGTTGAGAGATTTCTTTGAGCAAATCCGCTGGTACAACTTCCACTTCAACGGCCCAAGCGCCCGCTGCTTCGAATGACTTGACCTGCTCAAAAACCCAAATCGCCTCTTCCATGGTCTTTCCAACCGCCTTCAATCCTCCCGTCCACGTACTGAGGCGAGGTACCAATCCAGCATGAGCCTGAACCGGAATCCCAACGCTTGAAACAGCCTTGATGAATTCAGGGCCCCATTGGCACATGATCGCATCCGCACCCGCCTCCATTGCGTCAAACCCTGCCCGAACCGCTTCCTGCACCGTTGCCACTTTGGTAAATCCAATACAGAAAGTCATAAAAGTGTTTGGAGCGGATTTGCGAATCGCGATAGCGCTAGCGGGGTTCTTTGGATCGAATTTGACTTTCATCAAATCGATTCCCGCTTCTTCAGCGGCAGATGCCTCGCTTGTCGTAAACGGCATGGTCTCCGTGAGTATCGCTTTTCCCTTCAATCCCTGCAGATGCTTGACAGTATAATTCCGAGTACCGTACTCCCCACCCATCGTCATGATACGGTGCAAGCCACGTTTATGAGCATCTCGAGGAGGTAACGTACTAGAGGTCGGTACATCTGGCTTCATATTTTTTCCACTGTTTCAAGCAGAGACTCTCGATTGACGAATGGGCTTCAATCTTTGTGTTCGTACTTCGACTGTATCCATCTAATGCCATCGTAACAGTGAAGACGCTTCCATGCTACTCATGCACTGTTTTCCATTTCCATAATGATTTCTATGCGTTCCAGCGCAGGACCGCAAGGAAACCTATTGCTTCAGTAGATCGAGCGTTAAGATAAACAGCGGTCCTTAACTTTATTGAATGATCCAGTGTTTTGCGAAGCCTACACGAATCGCTACAGCCGAGCATTCTCAAACTCTGCTTCTTGATCCTATTGGCCTCTTCGCTCTTAATACCAAGACACTGATTTCCCCAACCGCCATATATCGAGGCTAGACCACGATCTATTCCGAGCTATGACAGTTAGGCTAGTCGCTCCTTGGTAAGTTCTCTCATCGTCAAATGAGGATCTAGATGCTGATAACATATGGCCCCAATTCTCAAGCACTGGCCGACAGCATCACGCCAGAATGTCTCGGATGACATTGCCATGCACGTCCGTCAGACGAAAGTCGCGACCTCCGAAACGGTAGGTAAGCGTTTCATGATTGAGGCCCAATTGATGGAGCACGGTTGCCCAGAGATCGTATACCGTCGTTAT
Organism: Planctomycetota bacterium; assembly: GCA_041178745.1. GTDB lineage: Bacteria > Planctomycetota > Planctomycetia > Pirellulales > Pirellulaceae > JAFLCP01. Next base: position 4,349 of record JBEGUT010000147.1, read on the forward strand.
GTTTTCGACCGCATGGTAGCCAAGCTCATCGGTTGCGCCATAAGCCGTACCCCCTTTGATGCCGCCACCAGCTAACCACACGGTGAAGCCGAACGGATTGTGATCGCGGCCATCGCTTCCCTGGGCGAACGGCGTCCGACCGAATTCTCCTGCCCATACGATCAATGTTTCGTCGAACAATCCCCGTTGTTTTAAATCTCGAATCAGTCCGGCGATTGGCTGGTCGACCTGCTGGGCCATTTCGGCATGTCCTGTCCTGAGTCCACCATGTTGATCCCAGGGGTTGCCGATCTGACCCAGATCCGCGGGTCGTGGCAAACAGGTAAGTTCAACGAATCGTACACCGCGCTCAACAAGTCGGCGTGCCAGAAGACATTGCTGGCCATAGGCGGCCGTCTCTTTCACGGGTGAGTCCATACCATAAAGTCGCCTGGTCTCTTCGGTTTCTTCTGTGAGGTCAACCAACGCGGGGACGGCGGTCTGCATCCGGAAGGCGGTCTCATAATTACGAATTGCAGACTCGATCTGCTCAATGTGATCAAACTGCGGCAGTTGTTGGCGATCGAGTTGCTCGACAAACCGCAGACGTTTACGCTGACGATCGGAGTCTTCTCGGGGTGAGATATTGGTCAGCGGTTCCGTTTGACTCGGATCGATAAGCGATGCCTGATGAACGGCTGGCAAAAATCCGTTACCGTATATTCCGATTCCGCCGAGAGGGGACCCGCCGCTGGCCAGAACCACATAGCCCGGCAGATTCTCATTCTCACTCCCTAGACCGTAATTTACCCAAGCGCCAGCACTAGGGTATCCCGCCAGGGAAAAACCAGTATGGATAAAATAGTTTCCCTGCGCATGCTCATTGGCAATGCTGGTCATCGAACGAACAACAGCGAGATCGTCAGCACATTGAGCAATGTGTGGGAACAAATCACTCACGGGCAACCCGCACTCGCCATAGTTTTTAAATTCCCACGGACTGGCCATGATGTTACCGTTGGCATCGAACATTGTCGGCTTTACCGGTACTGGCATGGGCTTACCGTGGTCGATCTTTAGACGTGGCTTCGGATCGAACGTATCGACGGCCGAAACACCTCCCGACATAAAACAGAAGATAACGCTTTTCGCGCGAGCAGGCAGGCTCTGGCTACCTTGCATGACTCCCTTGTTCTCGCCGGCGAATAGGTTTGGCTGATGTTTCGCCATTAGTCCGGTCAGTGCCGTTAAGCCAAAACCAACGGAACTTCGAGCAAGCATGTTGCGTCGATTGATTCGCAGCCTATCTCGCCATGTGTCACCGGACATAGATAAATTCCTTGAGGCAAAAGATTGACTGTGCGAAGTCTTGCCAGACAGCAACGCTGCCAGCGATATCGGTCCCTGCGACGCCATGCTCCACAGCCAACTCGGAAATGTAATCGAGCGAGGCTTGCAACTCGCTGGCATCGGGCTCGCGACTGAACGCTCGCAGAAACATGTGTCGGATACGATGATCGCTGGTCGCACCGTCGGCAACCAGCGATGCAGCCCATTTTGCCGACTGGTCAATGACAAATAAATCATTCAGCATGGTAAGAGATTGAGCTGGCACGTTAGTAACATCGCGTCTGCCGCGTGTCGTGGATGGCCTAGGGACATCAAAGACTTCCAGAAACGGATTAGCAGCATTGCGTCGAATTCGCTGATAGATACTACGACGCCTATCTCCGTCAAGTGGGCCCTTGGGGCCGCCACCCTCTGTCTTATTAACGAAATAAACATTAATCCCCGGCCCATACATCGTAGTATTCAATTGCCCCGATGTCGCCAGAATCGAATCGCGAATTGCTTCTGCTTCCAGACGGCGCACAGGCATATGAGATAGCCACTCGTTGTTGGCATCTAATTTGTGCGCGGCTGCTGAACTCAATGACGCTTGCTGCCACGTCTGCGAAGTCATCAACAGGCGGAGCATCGTCTTAATTGACCACTGGTCTTCATGTGCGAATCGCGATGCAAGATAATCAAGCAACTCCGGATGCGTCGGCTGATCACCGAGTCGACCCAAATTGTCGACGGTTCCGACGAGACCTTTGCCAAACAGATGTTGCCATAACCGATTCACCATAACTCGCGATGTCAGCGGGTTGTCCGCCGAAGCCGTCTGCTCGGCCAACTGCAATCGGCCACTTTGTGTCGTCGAAATAGCGATTGGATTTAACATCGACAGCCCACGACGTCGCACTGGCTGAACGGGGCGAGTATGCTGTCCGCGCTCGAATAAAGGCTGATCAAAAGCAGCAGCTTCCAAGACACCGGGAACGCGTCGAGGTATAGGAATCTCACGCTCAAGCTGCCGATATCGTTCAACCACTTCACGCAACTGAGGTAAATCAGCTAGCGTTGTCGGAAGCAGATTATTCCGAAGAAAATAGTCAAGAAATACCGTGTCGTCGTCACTCAGAGCCTCGGCTTGCCACGCACGAATCGCTCGCTGCAGTCGGTCAGAGTAACGCAATGCCAGTTCCGCAGAGGATGCTGGTGAATCCCCTTGCAACAAGCTCATAATTGGCACGGTCGTCTCACGTGGTAGTTCGTCTTGATTGCTCGCTACAACTTGAGTTGCTCCGAAGTACGCTCGCTCCACCTCATCGGTGATAAATTCGAAGTACGCATGCGAACCTTTTCGATAAGAAGTATCCAGTCGCAGCCAACCGAGTTCATCACGACTAAGTCGCGTGGCAGGATAAATCCCTCCATTGCCGATCGGATAATTCTCGATCACCAGTCGAACCATGCTGTTCTGGCCCAGCGCGCGGACGCTGATGCTGTTGGTCTCAATCAAAAATCGTGGTGACTGCAGCACCCCAGAGTGCCGACTGCTGATTCTGTTCGTGAACACTCCAGCAGGATAAATGCCTCGCAGCACTCGTTCGCCATCGGATTCGATATGAAACTCGCCATTTGGCATCGCTCGTTGATCGGCGGCTTGTGATGGCTTCTCTGCACGAGTCGAATCGAATCCCGTTCCCGAGGAAAACCACTCCCGCTGCTGCTCACCACGCATATCCCAGAGCGGCCTAAATTGCGATTGATTGAACTCGGTTCGCTTCTTGATCTCCGTCTGCCAGTATTCCGTTAGCCGACCCCAACGCTCACGCAGAACTTCCGCCGTCGGGGCTTGCTGATCCATGGTGAATTGATACCAGACATGTAGCGGATTGGCATTATTGGAGCGAGCATCTGCCAGAACGGCTTTCCACGGTTCGCGACCTGTTGCCTGGAGAGCCGTGATCTGCTCACGCAGACGACTCTGCTCGATTTTCAAGGACGCAACTTGCTCGCGTTGCTCAGGACTCAGAACCTCTGCAAGTTCCTCCGCCGTGATTCCTGTTGGCCCCGCTCGGAACGACTGAGCCACTTCCTCGGCAGTCAGAACTCGCAGATAGGCTCGAGCTTCTTCCACTTCACCGGCGAGAGGTGGGTTGATATCGGACAATCGCTGCCCAAACAAAAATCGCGACTTACCTTTTAGAAACGGACGCAGGCTCCCTTTGGTATAGGTCTTACCGTATACAACTCCATTTCGATAAACGGTAATCGAGTTATCTTTCGCATAAACGATCGCCATATGAACGAGTTCGCCAGGCTGTGCCACTTCCGCTTCGCCACCGGGATCCTGCGTACGATTAAAAAAGTCACTACCCGCCAGCCAATGCTTCGGATTGATCTCGCCAAAGACAATTGAATCAAAGAATTGCCCTTCCGGAGTGTCGAGCCCGATAACTCCGCCACCGCGCTGTTCAAGATTAGAAAGAGTGACCCACACTTCTA
>JBEGUT010000148.1:0-8149 GCA_041178745.1 Planctomycetota bacterium
TCGTGCTCGTGCGCGAATGACGCTGCAAAGCGGAGGGTCGATTTGAGCGATGGGAATCTCGGTTGGCATCGTTGCGCTTGGATCAGGTTGAACGGCCGCTATCGGGAATCGTGCTCGTGCTCAGCGCAGCGGTGCTCGTGCTCGTGCTCGAATGACGCTGCAAAGCGGAGGGTCGATTTGAGCGATGGGATCCTCGGTTCGCATCGTTGCGCTTGGATTAATTTGAACGGCCGCTATCGGGAGTCGTGCTCGTGCTCAGCGCAGCGGTGCTCGTGCTCGAATGACGCTGCAAAGCGAGGAGCGATTTGAGCGATGGAAATCTCGGTTCAAACCGGATTGCTTTGATTCGAAAATGAGCAGGGTTTGCGGCTCCCGCACTTCGAGCACCGCTGCGCTGAGCACGAGCACCGCTGCGCTGAGCACCGCTTCGCTGAGCACGAAACAGGAGACTCTCTTGACGAGGATTGCGAACGAATCGATGCATTGGACCGCGGAGCGATCCACGACAATGGGAATCCGTTTGCTTTGATCCGAAAATGAGCCGGGCTTGCGGCTCCCGCACTTCGAGCACCGCTGCGCTGAGCACCGCTTCGCTGAGCACGAAACAGGAGACTCTCTTGACGAGGATTACGAACGAATCGATGCATTGGACCGCGGAGCGATCCACGACAATGGCAACCCGTTTGCTTTGAACGCGTGTCACCCGCTTTGGAAATTGTTTGCCCGTTTTTTCACGTGTTCGAGGGTCTCTATCACGCCACGTGACGAGGTCGATGCGTTTGATGGTAGAGCCATCAACGACAAATCGCACTAAAACACAAAACGATGTACGATAATAGAAAAGTTTTTGCTTTTTAGCGGTCTCGGAGAGTTCTTAGTCTTTCACGCAAAACAGCAGCTGGAAATGTGTTCCAAACAGATGACTTCGTGATATGAGCCCGGCGCGCTTGTAAAATTCCGTACTGCAATAAATCGAAATGATGAATCGAATGTGCATCGGAATTGATAACGATATCTATGCCGCGAGTTACCGCCGCATGGGCATAGGTATCATTGAGATCCAATCGCGAAGGGTTGCTGTTGATTTCAAGAAGTTTTTTATGCTCTTTGGCAGCTTGCAAAACCGCTTCGAAATCCAATTCATATGGAGGTCGTCTTCCCAGCAAGCGACCTGTCGGATGAGCAATTGCGCAGACCGAAGGATGTTCAATCGCCCCCAAGATACGTGAAGTGATTTGTTCCCTCGATTGCTTCTGCCCAAAATGAACACTCGCTAATACCCAGTCCGCTTCAGCTAATACGTCATCGGGTAGGTCCATTCCGCCCTCTTCCAGGATGTCACATTCAATTCCTTTGAGAATCCAAAACTCACCGGCGAGTGATTCATTGAGTCGATCGATAGCCTTCCACTGCGATCTGAGTCGATCGGGATCAAGTCCGCGCGCCACACTGACTCGTTGAGAGTGATCCGTGATGGCGATGTACTCCCAGCCGCGAGCTCGAGCAGCGTTGACCATCTCCTCGAGGGTGTGTTCTCCATCGGTCGCAGTGGTATGCATATGCAGATCACCGCGGAGATGATCCAATTCGATTAACGCTGGAAGTGCATTGCGTTCCGCAAGTTCAACCTCACCACGATTCTCGCGTAGCTCAGGTGGGATCCAGCAAAGATTTAATGCTTCATAGACGGACTCTTCAGTTGCTCCAGCGATAGGCTCATTCAAATCACTTTCACGAAACACACCGTATTCGTTGACTCGCAGGCCCAAACGCTTCGCGCGACCGCGAATTTCGACATTATGCTCTTTCGATCCTGTGAAGTATTGCAGGGCAGCTCCAAAGCATTGGGCAGGAACGACACGCATATCCACTTGAAAATCACCGCTAACTCGAACAGACATTTTGGTGTCACCGCGAGCGATGACTTGCGAAACCTTGGGGAATGAAGCGAGTTGGTCCATCGCTGCTTCTGGTTCTTTGCTGACGAGCACGATATCCAAATCGCCGACCGTTTCTTTACCGCGTCGAAAACTGCCGGCAAACTCCATCTGCTCAATCGAAGAAGCTTGGCGAAGGTGATGCCTCAAGGCCACTGCGAGATGAGTAGCGCCATCGAGCAACATTCGGGTCGAAGCTGATTCGACGAGGTCAAGCGATTTCAGAATGGTCTCTTCTGTCTTCGCTCCAAAGCCTTTCAATTCTCGGACGCGATGTGCTTCGCACGCTGTTCGCAGTTGGGCAAGATCGGTAATGCCGAGCAAGTCGTTGAGTGCCTTAGCTTTTTTGGCGCCGATTCCTGGAACACGCAGTATTTGCAAAAGCCCGGGTGGTACTTGCTGCCGAAGTTCCTCCAGCTGTGGAATTTTCCCCGTTCTAATGAGAACTTCGCATTTTTCAGCAAGTGTTTCTCCAATGCCAGGAACATCGGTCAAATTTTTGTTGGGATCATGGATGATCGACGCAACCGATTCCAATAAATCTCGAATCGCCTTTGCTCCATTGCGGTAAGCTCGTATTCGAAACGGGCTTTCACCACGTATCTCCAAGAGCTCCGCCATCTCGTCAAACAGATTTGCGATTTGTTCGTTATCCACTTGAGAGACCCCTGGGCGATAGTGAGATTAAACTTTATGAACCAGCTGCATGAAGTTCGACGATATCCTTATCCTCAGGCTGATAGTCGGGCTTCACGGGAGTGCCTGCATGCAGTGTGCGTCCCCAAACCCGAGCCCCTTTAAGCGATGCGGCCATCTCATGGTGAACTTGCTCGGCCACCTCGACCAATGTCTCACCTTTCTTGATCGTAAACGGTTTCGACATGTCGGGTTCTTTCTGCTTGGGATGTTTTGTATAGACTCGCACCACATCAAGTTTTTCGAAAGTCCACTTACGCAGTTCATCCAAGCCCAAGGCCGTTGTTGCACTCACTTGGATTTCAGGAAATTGCAAAGTCACAAACTCTTTGAGAACACTCAGTCGATCCTGCGCATCGGCGAGATCGCATTTGTTGTAAACCACCAGTGTCGCTGTATAGCTTACGCCTATATCTTCTTCATCAAGATGGGAGTCGATCCCTAATCGGGTTTTACTGTCACGGAATCGATCGAGCACTGATTGGGTATCCTCGACCACTGTATCACTAGCCAGGTCGATGACCAAAAAAACAATGTCTGCTCCACGCACCAGTCCGATGGTTCCTACATCGCAGTAATCAGCGGTGATCGGCGGCAGATCGAGCAACTGAATCGGAACATCCTCGAAGAGCATCATGCCAGGTTGTGGAGATTGTGTCGTAAAGGGGTAAGGTGCGATTTCGGGCGTTGCACGAGTAAGGGCTGCCAAGAGCGAACTCTTACCGGAATTAGGTGCGCCAATTAATAAAACACGACCCGCACCTTGCAACGGAATCTTTGTCGGCTTTCCAGTTGCGGGTGCACTCGACTTTTTCTGAACCTCGGTCTTCAGCTTGCTGATCTTTGCTTTAAGATCAGCCTGCATTTTGTCGGTACCCTTGTGTTTAGGGATTTCACGCAACATCACCTGGAGCCACTGGAGTTCTTCTTCCGGTGTCTGTGCTTGTCGAAAAGCGGCTTCCGCTTTGTGGTACTGAGGTGTGAGATTGGCTGGCATGGCGGACTAATTTTCCTCTGATAATAAACCAGCCCTCAATATAGGCCCATCCCGACGAAATCTCCACCCGCCCACTCGCTGGCAATCGATAAGAAGACTATTGAAAACCGGCGGGATAAGCTTAGCAATAGCTGCCAAGTTGGCCAACGATCGCTTGGTCGCGATCACCACCAGCGGTACTGGGTTTTAAGGGATCATTTCAGGCAATCGTCGAACTACCTTTAGCATGAACATCGGTAATCTTCTCCGATAGGACACGACACAGACGAACAAAATAGATCCAATGGATTGGTTCAAGCGTAACGATGGAGTCGCAAAAAAAGGAAATCGATTTAGTCGTGGAGCGATTTGATTTATCGATTGAATTGCAGAGGTATTCGAATTCCTTCTCTCATGCTTCGCTGGGCTGATTCAAGCGTCTGCAAGGCTCGATAAGTATCTTCCAGATCTCCTACTTTCCGCACCAAACTGGTGACGGCGCGATGGAACTGTGCCAACAGTTGTTGACCCACCGGCAGTTCACTCTCGAGCGATTCCTGATGTCGCCCCGCTTCATCGAACCAAACCAAGCCACTAGGAAGATCTACAAAAGCTAAACCTTTTTCGCAGCAAACTTGAACGGCCGATGGTGGGCGAAAGGCAATCGCTTCATGCCAGTATGATGGAATGTAAGCTCCGCAGCTGATCTGTGCTAATGACTTCTTGCGATAATCTTCGCCGCTGGAAAAATCGATGCTTATGACTTGATAATCTGCCGTGATACTATCGTGAATGCTAGGATGCCAAACCGCTTGTACCCAATTGGGATCGTGGCCCGCGATGTAGCGGCACCAGTCAATCAGTTCGATCAGTTCGCGCGAGGAACGTGCGTTGAGTGAACGAGCCGAGCGACTATGATCTCCACTCTCACAAGCCAATCGCCTGTGACAGAACAGCAACCTCGGATGGCCAAGTCGCGTTGCGATCAATTCTTTGAGACGTAAGGTAGCCGGCGCAAAACGACGCGGGAACTCGCTCATAAAAGCGATGCCCGCACCTTCGACGCGGCGTTTGACTTCCGCCGCTGCATTAGGTTCGAAATCGATTTCCGCACTGCAATAGACTGCCTTGCCCGCGTCGCAAGCAGCCAGCAGCGGTAGCATTCCGTACCAATCGGATTCAAGCATCATGACGGCATCGACGTCTTCGCGTTCAATCAAAGCGCGATAGCCATCGACACGATCCGCCCTAAGCTCTCTGGCAACTTGATCTGCCAAGTGCGCGACCGACCCATAGACGGCTCGTACCTCAAAGCGATCTTGCAGAAGACGCAAGGCCGGGAGGTGACGAGTTTGCCAATCTTTCCCTAATCCGATCAACCCAAGGCGGAGCTTCATGATCCCCGGCTTCTAAAAAAATGGGTGTAAAAGCTTTATTGAAAGGGTGGATGACAACTTTTCCACAGCCTCTTCCAAAAAATTTCCGAACTTTTCGAGCGCAACGACGAATTGGCGAAATGCGTAATTTAGCTAATCTTCGATTGCCCTCACCTGTAAGTGTAATCGGTTTCGCCAACTCCTATCCAGTCCATAATTTAAGAGAGATGATCTACATCGAGCGAAGTTCTTTTGGTCACTGCTCAGTAGAAGGTGCCACTTATGAAGTAAATGACGTTCGAAAGTAGGGAATTTACTACCCATTTTAACAGGTCGCGGAACGCCCCTTTCAGGGTAGTAACGGTTGTTTGGTCGGTTTCAACTCCTAGAATGCCCTCGGTTTTTCAAGAGTTTCGTGCATTAGGCGAGGAGGTGGAATGATGGTGAATTGGTTGATGGCAGCTTTGGTTTCCGCGACGACGATCGTCGGTGGAGGAGAGGGATCCTATGAGAAGGCTTACCATCGCGCGCAGGTTGAGAATAAACCGTTAGTGATCTTGGTAGGAGCGGACTGGTGTCCCGCGTGTCGCGTGATGAAGGCCGATACGATCGAGCCGATGCGAGCCGAGGGAATGCTTGAAGACGTCATTTACGCTCATGTCGACAAGGATGCTGAACCCGAACTGGCTGCCAAGTTGATGAGTGGCAATTCACTGCCGCAGTTGGTCGTTTATGCCAAAGGCAACGATGGTTGGAAACGACTTTCGGCAACCGGCTTGCAGAGCCGAACTCGAGTCCGCGACATCATTCGTCGCGCGATCGATTTTCTTCCTATTCCCAAGGGCTAGTCAATCCCTTGGCTTATGGTTGGAAAGCATTTGACCCCCTAAGTCTCTATTTCCAATCTCAGTTGATTAAGATTCCCGCACGGATGCGGGGTTTCTTTTTTTACCGCGATGGAACGTAGGGCATTGTTCGGCTTGTTGACCAAGTGCCACCGATTTCCGATTTGGCCAGGAATGCTTCCGATTAGGTACCTGAAATCTGCGGTCTGTTACTTTCCAAGCCAGCAGAAAATGCAAGAAGCTCTTCAGACTGCTTGTCAGCCAGCGGCCGTATTGATAGATATGGACTTGGTTGAAGCGATATCTACCCCAAAAATCAGTTGCCCGAAGTTGGCCAGGAAAAGTTATGGCGTTTCCCGCCGGTTTTGAACATATTGTCCGAGAAAACGAGTCCCTCGCACCTTACACCTGGTTGCAGCTTGGAGGCAATTGTCGCTACTTTGCGGAACCGACCTCACATGCCCAGTTGCAGGAATTGGTAAAGGCTTGTCACAAAGAAGGCATAGCCATCAAAGTATTAGGCGGCGGTTCAAATCTGCTAATCCGTGAAGAAGGTTTCAACGGTTTGGTTGTTTCTCTGGGAGCCCCCGCGTTCTGTCAGATTGAAGTCGTTGGTAATGTGGTTAAGGCTGGTGGCGGAGCTAAGTTGTCGCACGTGGTTAGTACGTCGGTCGGGGACGGTTTAGCAGGTATCGAATACCTTGTGGGGATCCCTGGTACTCTCGGCGGAGCGTTGCATGGAAACGCCAGTACACGCGATGGTGATATCGGCCAACGAGTCTTGCGCGCTAAACTCATGACTCGGACCGGCGAGATCGTCGATTTGGAAGGGAGTCAGTTGCAGTTTTCCTATCACCAAAGCAGTCTCGATGAACTCGTGATTTTGCAGGCAGAATTAAAGCTCGAAAAAGTAAGCGATCCGATCGCATTGACCAAAAGAATGCAAAAACTTTGGATCGTCAAGCGAGCAAGCCAGCCAACTCTAGGGACCATGACCGTGATTCCGTTTATCGATCCTGTTGGCTTTAGTGCCGCTGATTTGATCGATGAAGCCGGCTTGAGCGGTACTCGCCAAGGAGCCGCTCAACTCAGTTCCACTTTCCCCAATTTCCTGGTCCTTGGTTCAGGGGCAACTGCGGGACAAGTGATAGCATTGCTTGAAAAGGTTCGCTCGTCGGTCGCTGCCAAGAGCGGAGTGCAATTGCAGTTACACCTGAAGATTTGGTAAACCTATAGAGCGATTGGCTAGCCGATCGAGAGTTTGTTCGCGAGTTACGGTCGGATGATTGGTCAAAACGCGGTGCCGTAGTAGTAGATCTTGCAAAAAGATCCTTTTCGTTACTAACTCATTCGATGATCGGCTTACCAATAGAGACTTGGGTTTACAGCGAAAGATGATGTCGGTAATGGACTGAGCCGACCACGAACACTTTCCATGGATGGAGTGCAAAAGTGACTGCCAAACCGGCTAAAGGGAATAAGGGAGGAGGCGCCGATACCGATTGGCTGGGCCGTCTCTATCTTGGTTTCCAACTGATACCTCGAGCAGCTTTTTTGAGTGTCATCGGTCCACTCGTGCTCGCCGTATTGGGTTATTTTGGTTGGCGTTATTGGGGAGCCGAACATCTGGATCGCGCCCTCTACGCGTTGACCGCTGACAAGCTAGATATTACCGAACAACCGGAATGGATTCCTGGTAATGTGAGAGAAGAAGTGCTGCGCAGTGGAGCGTTGGATCAAGTCTCGTTGTTGGATCGTCAAGCGACTTCGGCGATAGCCCGAGCCTTCGATTCTCATCCCTGGGTGCAAAAGACGGTACTCGTTGAAAAATCCGCTGGACAGCGAGTTCGAGTCTGCCTTACTTATCGCAAACCTCTCGCGATGGTGTTCTGTCAACCTACATCGGAAGCAGAACGAGCAGCACCATTGAAATCGAAAGAAGGTTTCTACGCCGTGGATGAAGATGGAACCGTTTTGCCTAGTGATGGGTTCGTTTTGAAAAGTGAGAAGGATTACTTCCTACTGTATGCCGAAGGAGCAAAGCCACCATCGATTGCCGGTGCCGCATTCGGAGATCCTCGAATCAATCAAGCTCTTCGATTGTGCAAACTACTCGAAGAGCAACGGGGACAATGGGGATTGCGCAGCATTCATGTCCAACCGGACCCTATCCCCGGTAATGCCAACTCTTGGGTGTTAGGTGTCATGACGTTCAACAATCATCAGATTATGTGGGGACATGCACCTGGTCTCGAAATGGCAGGTGAACCGCTGGCTGAACGCAAACTGGTAAAGCTTCGAAGCTTCTTTCAGTCACAA
>JBEGUT010000149.1:0-8102 GCA_041178745.1 Planctomycetota bacterium
CACCTCCTATCGTCCCAGCGCCAACTCGCTGTACCAATCGGTTAGGGATATGTTCGACAAAACCCTCGGATTCCGAATAGATGCGCTGCGGCTTTGTATCAACGGCTACATTCAATTCACAAAATCCACTTGATAAATTCATTTTTTCGAAGCGCGATTCGAATGCTTCCACGCGTAGTCGCGACTTATGCGGCGTTGTCGTCCCGCGTAGCTTTTTAAGAATATGGATACCTGCTTCTTCGCTCACAAAATCGATCCGATCGCCTGCTGGCTGAAGTTCGGAAACCAGTCCTATCGAATGCTCGAAGTTAACATTTACTAGGCCCTGGAATTGGCGAACCGCGACAATTCCAGCTTCTTTGAAAATGATAGTGTTGCTTTCATTGACGCTGCCCGCTGGGAAAAATACTGCCTTCTTCAGTTTCGCAAATTTCTTTTCCGAATAGAGAAGCCACAATCGACTAGTCGACCGAAATCGTTTTTGATGAACTTCGTAAAGGAATTTGAACTCAGGTAAATCGCTGCTGATATAGATTAAAGTCCATACTGTTGCTCTGCTTTCCCGACATTGCAAATCCGCGATCATTTTTCGCAGATCCTTTTCCATGTCAGTACACCTGCTTCGCAGATAGTTCTTGGAAACGGTTCCACTCTGGTAGAATGCCCTAACAACTTCATGCCATGCACTATGAATCTTTAGCAGAATCTGCTTCAACCTTTCTAGGCGATCCTCTATCTCTTTCTTTTGCGACAAAAGCCCCCCTTGCTGTTGGATTAGCGCTGAAGTTCGCTCTGATGTTTGCGACTTCAAAATTTTCTTCTCGATTTCCTTCAATTTGGTATCGAGCCGATAGAGACTTTCTCTCTGCCACCTAACTGCTGCACTTTGAGAAACGAGCCATGCCTTGTAGCGAAGTTCACGCCACTCATCTACCAAAGGAGCATGTAATTGAACATTTTCTTCATCTTTTGAAGCAGTCGCAGCAGTATCGAGCTGATCAACTTCTTCAACCATCTTGATATGCGGAAGATTATCTTCCATGGTGATACTAACAAATTTTGATTTAGCGTTTTCCTCGAATTGCGAAGCCTCTTTTTGCATGAATCTGGCTAACGGAATTGTAATCGCATCTTCGACTACTCTTCGCAGTGGTCGAGCCCCATATTGCGGCTGATAGCCTTTCTCCGCTAGCCAAAGGAGGACATCGGAGGCCACATCTACCTTCATGCGGCTATAACGAACCCCGGGGCGTGTCCAAAGCTTCGCAACCTCGCGCTCGGCTATCGATTTGACATGTTCGCGCGATAAGGGACTGAATGGAACTATGCGATCTAATCTTCCAAGCAATTCTGGTCTTACGTATCGTCGCACTTCGCGCTCAAAGTGCTCCCTGTAACTTGTTTCACCACTGCCGCTAAAGCCGGTCCCTGTGGCCTTAAAGCTCTCGACACCAAGATTGCTTGTCATAATGATCACAGCACTTCGAAAATCTGCTTTCCGGCCCGCTGCATCTGTAAGTCGTCCTTCACCGAGAACTTGTAAGAGTAAATCGAAAACTGAGGGATGCGCTTTCTCGATCTCATCCAACAGGATCACAGCAAACGGCTGATCGAGAATCGGACCAGTCAGCGTCCCAGAATCTTTTTGATTAATTCCGGTCAACCTGCCTAGCGACCAGGGAGTCGCATATTCGCTCATATCCAGTCGGGTCATGCGCGATGCATCGCCAAAAAGTATTTCGGCAAGCCCTTTCGCCATTTCTGTCTTGCCCACGCCTGTTGGCCCAATAAACAGAAACGAAGAGAGGGGACGGTCTGTTCGATTCAGCCGTGATTTGAGAGTTGTTATCATATTGGCGAGCAATTCGACAGGTTCCTCTTGCCCTACAACTCTCCGTCTCAAATTTTCTTTTAAATCATCGACCAATAATGGCACATCATCATCAATCAAAAATCGTGGCAAACCCGTCTGCGACGAAAAGGCTCTAGTAATCACCGACGAATGAATCGACTCACCAACGGAAGCAGATCCTATGACACCGCGCAGCAATCTCAACGGAATACCTGGCATGGTCGAATAGGCGCAATATCTGCGACACAGTTCATCAAGCCTTTCGATCACGCCTGGCTCAATTTGAATTCGACAGAGGCCACCATCTAACTTCAATTCCGCGATCCTTTGGTCGATCATGAGTTCGGATATTTGATGGAGCAAACGAAGGTTTGCTTCTCGGTCCAACTCGTCGACATCGACTCGTAAAAAGCAGCGAAGCAGCGAAGGATCCTGACTTTCGATCTGTTGATATTGCTCTGGAGTGCACTCCGTAATGACTCGTAGTTTACCTCGTTGCATCTCAGGCTTTAGAAACGATGCGACTCCGGGCTGGTCATCCAGTTTGCCTGCCTCCATCAATTCAAATAAAGATCCGAAATGCAAAACCGCTCCGATCTTCCGAGCCTCACCGAGTACTTGCTGTAATCGCTCTTGCCACATCCCCATGCCGCACATTCCCGAAACGATCTGCGATCCCCCCGTCGACCAAAGAGGTGGCATTCGCGGAAATGCTTTGGGGAGTTGTCGCACCAGTGCTGTCTTGCCCACACCAGATGCACCAACCAGCAGAACGCACTGGGGTAACTCAGCGGTAACGATATCCGCCAAGCGAGTGATCAGTTCGTCTCTTTCAAAAACCGGGTCGTCCTTCCAATCTCGTACATCACTAGCGATCTTTCTAAGAGTCCGAAGATCGGACTTCTTCTTTTTGGTTTGATTCGCATTCAAACTCGTGATGGATTCGGCCGGGAATTGTGCGCTGTGTATCTTGACACTTCGGACTGCGATCAAGTCGTACAGGAATTCAAGTCCCTTATCTGTCACCTTCTTTTCGATCTCTTTTTGCAACTGGCGTTGCAGACTCAATTCATCCCATTGCGTCGGACGACCTAGCCAAGTTCGATCGAGCGCAGGAACGAAGAAAGCAAAGTTTTTCGCATCGACTTGCCATGTTACAAGATCGATGTCAACTTCCGTGTCCACGACTCCGCGAATATCTGCTAAACGTAAGGGAGTTCGAATCCGTATTACAGAGGGTGCTTGTAACAGTGGGTTATTGCCGGGCAGAGGCCGTGCCCAAGTCGCGGGCTTCATCTTCTTGAAGTAGCTGGGCAGTTTATTGCGTACTCGTAGTACGACCTCTTTTTCGCGAGAGCCCAACTCATCTACATTCCAAGGAGGAAGTGTCCTAGCGCGGTAGGCTCTTGGAGCAATACGCTCCACTACAATGAAGACCTTTGGCCCTTTACTTGAGGTTGAATTGCTTACTTCTTGATCGTGAGACATGATGTAATCCCGAGATGCTTGCCATTCACTCAAATTCATTTCATAGCGACTATATTCTCCAATAGTCTCTCATAAAATCCTTAAAAGACATTTTTCAAAAGATCTCCTACCTTTCCCACCCTTTCGCAAACCTCGCATTAGGAAAAAAGCTTTTTACTTCGTCCAATACTCGCTGCCAAAAAGGGTAAGGATATCGGCTTGATAAATGAATTAATACTAGTTCCTCAACCGCGGCGGCACGAGCTAAATGAGCCACCCATTCAGCTGTCATATGATGGTTTTTCACTGCGAGCTCTTTATCCTCTGAAAGGTACTGAGACTCACACACCAGATAGCGGCAACCCTTGATTTTCTGAGCAAGCTTCTCGATCTCATCACCCTGGACGATGAAGTCAGATAAATAGGCGATCGATTCACCTTCTGTTTGCCTGAGCACCTCAGTAGCGATCTGCCCAAGGGTGTATTGTTTACCATCAGCTTCAATCAGATCATCGAGGTCTTGGCGTTCCTTTAGTTTCTTAAGCCATGGTCCTGGCTTTAAACCTAGCTCGCCTAAGCGACTCATATCGATGTTCTCACGTGGCTTCTCACGTACAACATAACCGATCGATGTCGTACCATGATTCAAAACCAATGCTTGTACAGCAAAACTTGGTCGATTCAAAATGATGCCACCATGATCCTGCATGAGACTCAAGTCGGATTCTGGATAACTTACCGAGAATGCGTCGCTGAGTTCATAACGGGTGCACGATAGCGAGTTATCATCGATTTCCCAAACCAACGATTTCCCCGTCATCTCGTCATGTAGATTCCACAGATATCCTTGAAATCGATTTTGTAGAATTTTTGCGGTTCCCTTCGGACCCCAGAATTGATTGATCTTGCTTCGATCATAGTTACAACGAAAGTAATGATCGAATCCGCTCACATGATCCATGTGCAAATGCGAAAAGAAGAGATGATCAATCTCGCGGATCTCGGCAAAGTCTACTTCATCTAGACATGCCTGCCCGCAATCGAAGAGCAGTCGCTGTACCGATTGCCCGGAGTCGATACGCACCAAGAGCGCATTATCGTTGAGAGGTTTTCCTAAAACATCGAACTGAATTGCCATACCAAACCCCAACCATCCACAGTAGCCTCATTTCTCATTGCAACTTTCCGCACCAGTCTATAACAGGACACCGCTACCGTGCTGAAGTTCAACTTAAAATACCTGGCAATACCGTGAACCGGATTCAGAGAACGGCCCATATTCCCTGACCCGTTGGGCGAAGCCCAACGGGTTGTCCCCTCTCCCAAAAGCTTGATCGGGCGCTAGCCCGAGCAAGCGCATGGGAGAGGGCTAGGGTGAGGGTCTGCATTAAGCCGCAAAGCGTTAACCAATCACCGCAAAACATCAGGACTCAGCACAAGATCGCTAGTCTCACGTTGGGCGCAGTCCAACGATTCGTCCCCTCTCCCAAAAGCTTGATCGGGCGCTAGCCCGAGCAAGCGCATGGGAGAGGGCTAGGGTGAGGGTCTGCATTAAGCCGTAAAGCGTTAACCAATCACCGCAAAACATCAGGACTCAGCACAAGATCGCTAGTCCCACGTTGGGCGCAGTCCAACGCTTCGTCCCCTCTCCCAAAAGCTTGATCGGGCGCTAGCCCGAGCAAGCGAATGGGAGAGGGCTAGGGTGAGGGTCTGCTTCACGCCGCTAACCACCAATCGCTAACCACAAAAGAAGCGGTATTTATGCAATAAAACGATGTTATTCTCGTTACGCCCGTTGGCCGCAGCCCAACGATTTTCGTCGAATTAACCATCCACCCATTCAACAGGCTGCGGTTCCATTGCCTCAGCGACAGAGCTACCGCAATCCTTGCGGCCGCTTCCTTCCAAGCGGCTAATGACACGAACTTCCATATCCTGATCGCATAGGATTTGGCACGATAGCCTTACGCCGCTTACTCCCTTAGCTGCCAAGACAGCTTTCTCAGCCGCTGTCATTTTCGATGGTTCACCTGACACAAACTCAACGCGACAAGTCGTGCATCTCGCCTTACCACCACAAGCATGAAGCTGGTCGGTACCTGCCTCTTCGCGCAAGGCGGAAACAAGTCTCTTGCCTGCAGGCACTTCAAAAGCACCAACTCCGGTCACTGTCAACTTTGGCATTTTACCTCTCCTAAAACTTCATCTTCTGTTAAATAAGATCACTCAATATCAAACAATGCTTTGGTAAATGACTCCGGATCAAAGGGCTGCAAGTCTCCGATCTGCTCGCCTACACCGATAAACTTTACTGGCAAACCAAACTGCTGCCGGATCGGTACAACAACGCCACCCTTGGCAGAACCATCCAGCTTCGAAAGGACAATACCAGTACATCCTGCCGCAGCTGAAAAGCCTTTCGCTTGACTGATCGCGTTTTGTCCCGCTGTCGAGTCAAGAACCAACAAGACTTCGTGAGGCGCTCCCTCTACCTGCTTGGCGATCACACGCCGTATCTTATCCAATTGCTGCATCAAATTCGTTTGCGTCTGCAAGCGACCAGCCGTATCGATGATGCAGATATCGAATCCCTCGTTCTTCGCTTTCTCAGCTGCCTTGTAGGCGACCGTTGCTGGATCAGCCCCCTGCTCTCCTCGCACGATTGCGCATCCAATTCGCTCCGACCAGATCGTCAACTGCTCCACAGCTGCAGCGCGAAACGTATCACCAGCCCCCAGCAAAACGCGGTTTCCGTCTTGCGTCAATCGATGAGCAAGCTTGGCAATCGACGTTGTTTTGCCAGAACCGTTGACACCGACCACCAGGATCACAGTAGGTGCCTGCTGCGCCATGTTGAGTGCGATCTCACCCTGTTGCAACTGACTCAATACTTGCGATCGAATCACCTCCAACACTTCGTTCAACTTTACAACGCGACCTCGATACTCCTTCTGAATCTGATCGCGAATTTTTCCAGCGGTATCAGTTCCAATATCGGACTTGATGAGGATTGCAAATAAATCTCGTAAAAAATCTTCATCAACCAACTGCCCATCCGACTTCCATAAATCGCGAATGTCAGTCTGGAATAGTTTTGCTGTCTTGGTTAGTGCTCCTCGCAGCTTAGAAAAAAAGCCTCCGCTAGTCGCCTCACCCGTCGACTGCTCCACATCACCCAGCGTCGTCTGATCCCCCGAGTCGCCTGCCGCCTGATCTGTTTTTTTCTTGCGCCAAAAAACCATGTTTTTGCTTCTCATTTCAAAGAGCTAATTCAACTCTACGGCTTCTTCGTAATGTTCGTAAAGATTTGTCAACGTCTGTTGCTGATGTTCGAGTTCCGATTGTATTTGTTTGACTCGCCTACCATCTCGTAGGACCTGCGGATCCAACATTTGATTTTGTAATTCTTGTAGCTTCTCTTCCGCAGCCATGATATCCGCTTCAATCGTTTCCACTTTGCGATACGGATATTTTCTTTTGCGTTTCACCCCTGCTGAACTGCCTGCTTTCGCCGTCGATTTAGCCCCAGAGTCCGCCGAGGACTGCGATGGCTTTGCAGGTTCTTTTTGCTCCTTGAGCGAGACACTTCCTCGATCCGATATCGCCATACCCTGCGAAAGCCAGTGTCTGTAGTCGTCGTAATTGCCAGGTATGATACTGCATCGACCTCCCCGCAGCACCAAAATATGATCGGCGACTTGATTCACTAAATAGCGATCATGAGTCACCATTAAAATGGTTCCCTGAAATTCCTTGAACGCTGTCTCCAACGCCTCGCGCGACCATAGATCCAAATGGTTAGTAGGCTCATCCAAAATCAGAAAGTTCGGATCCAGAGCCGATAAGTACGCAAGCAATGTCCTGTTTCGCTCACCACCACTTAAGGTCTTTAGAGGCTTAGTAACCACCTCTCCTGCAAGACCAAAGGACGCTAATAAATTGCGACGCTCTAAATCGACCAACTCTTTATGAGGCACTCTCACCGCTTCCATCGGTGGCAGTTCCAAATCCAAACTGCGAACCAACTGATCAAAGTAAGCAACCTTCACACCAGTACCGAAAGTTATCTTGCCTGAATCAGGAGCAATATCGCCGAGAAGACAACGAAGCAACGTGGTTTTACCAGCACCGTTAGAACCTACAATCGCCCAACGCTCACCACGCTGAATCTGAAAATGGACCCGATCCATCAGCGGTCGATCAAAGGCTTTGCAAAGCTGTTCAACTCGCAGCACGATATCGCCGCATCGAGTCACCTGAGGAAAGTGAAACTTGGGCGTCACAATCTCTCGAGGTCTCTGCACCAACTCAATTCGCTCCAGCTTTTTGCGACGATCCTCCGCTTGAGTTGCTTTTTGCGCCGCATGATTTCGGCGGATAAAATCTTCCAGCTTCTCGATTTCCTCTTTCTGTTTTTCAAACGTCCGTCGCTGCACTTCAAGACGCAATTGCTTCTGACCTACATACGCTGTGTAGTTCCCCTTGAATCGATCGATCTCTCCGTTGATTAACTCCAACACTCCGTTGGCAACACGATCTAAAAAATAACGATCGTGACTTACAACCAACACAGCTCCTGCCCACTGAGCCAACGTATCTTCCAACCACTCCGTCGACTCAACATCCAAATGGTTATTTGGTTCGTCCAGAATTAATAATTCAGGTTTCGACAGCAACACACAAGCGAGCATCAATCGGTTCTGCTGACCACCGCTTAGCTTACTGGCAGGCTTATCATTATCGGCTGGTGAGAACCCTAATCCTTGCAGCACTCGCTCGACAC
>JBEGUT010000150.1:0-8100 GCA_041178745.1 Planctomycetota bacterium
AAAAAGAGGCATCGCGTTTTTAATTCGGATCCCAATCTACCTTTTCCTCCACGTCTATCTTTTCCTTCATCGCTCTCGGCGATCCTCGGTTTTCGCTGAATTGGAGAAGATTTTGCCTAGGCGGTTGCTGATTATGGCGGTTTTGTCAGTGAAACTGGGTTTTGTCGCACGTCCACGGAGTTTTGTTGCCCGCTTGTTTGCTGGTCGCGGTATCACAGGGTTGGGTGCATTCGAAAAGGGGGAGACAGGTAACTCGCAGGTAAAGTAAGGAGTCGCGAAAAATTCTTTTTGGAAGTGATGCTTCACGGTATACTAATAGTCTCGTCTAACAGGCTTTTCAATTATCGTACAGAACTATTGTGGTGTGGCATTATGCATTTTGTACGCTTGCCATTGATTGTGGCTTTGATTTGTCTACAAGCTGCTCCTGTGCTTTTTGGATTTCAAAGCAAGAGCAATTCAAAAAGTACGGCAAAACCCGCTGCGAAGAAGTCGACTCCGAAACCTGGGACGACGAATCTAGAGAAAGTTCCTCTACCCGATGCGATTTTAACTTTACCCAAGGCACCACCGTTCAAGGTCGCCCAGATCGATCGGACAAAACGAAGCGAGATTGAGAAGGCGGCTACGGCCATTGATTCGATCATTGCGAAAGATCTCACTGCTAATAATGAGAAAGAGCGGCCAGCGCTCAAGGATGATTTATTTCTGAGGCGAGTTTACCTGGAACTCGGCGGTCGTATTCCGACCTATCAGGAGGCTAAGGTGTTCCTCGATTCACAGTCGGGGACAAAACGATCTCAGTTAATCGATCAATTACTTGAGAGTCCTGATTATGTGAGTCATTTTTATAACTATTGGGCAGACATTTTGCGGTTGACCGAGCGTCCGACTGGAAACATTTTTCTGGAGCCTTATCTAAGTTATGTCAAAGAGTCGATAGCCAACAACAAACCCTATGATCGATGGGTGCATGAGATGTTAACGGCTGACGGTAAGGTATGGGATAATCCCGCTGCCGGCTTTCAAATACGTGATCAAGGGATGCCTCTTCCCTACGTCGATAACACGGTGCGTGTGTTTCTTGGCAAGCAGATTGGTTGTGCTCAGTGCCACGACCACCCCTTTGACGATTGGACTCAAAAGCAGTTTTATCAGCTAGCCGCCTTCACTGCAGGGACACAGACGCGATTCAATCGCAACATTCCGGAGGTGAAAAACGGTAGGGGAATGAATGCTGGGGATATTATCAAAGTCGCTCGCGACAAGGATCCTATGTCCAAGTTGCTGGGACCGCTGCAGCAGTTGGTGAACGCCAACACATTTGCTGTGAATTTTGCTGATCGCCCACTCAAGTTGCCTCATGATTATCAGTACTCCGATGCGAAGCCTAATGAAGTTGTTGAGCCGAAGGTATTATGGGATTCTGTTCCCGCTACGGCTGCCAAAGCAAACCGGCGAGAGCAATTCGCTGCTTGGGTGACAAGCCGAAGTAATCGTCAATTCGCCAGAAACATTGCGAATCGATTGTGGAAGAAAATGATGGGACGAGGGATCGTTCATCCCGTGGATGATTTTAACGATGAAAACAAACCATCTAATCCCGAGTTGCTAGAGCATTTGACGGATGAAATGTTGCGGCTGAATTTTGATTTGCGGGAATTTGTCCGCATCATCGCTTACACCAAGACCTATCAGCGACAGGCAATGGTGCATGAGTCATTTGATACGAAGCCCTTTCGATTCGCGGGGCCCGTCTTGAAACGAATGACGGCGGAACAGATCTGGGACTCTTTGGTCACCTTAGTGGCCTACAATCAGTGGGCATTCCAACGGCCGACGGCGCGGGATTTAGCTCCTATGGTCGACATCAATTGGGCAACGGTTCAGTTGATGGATGCTGAGGCTGCCGCCAATCGGTACTCAAATAGCTATTTTCCATCGTACTACAATCAGCAGTTGCAAAAACTTTGCGGTTTTGAGGGTCAATTGTTGGTTCGAGCGAGTGAAATACCAACTCCGTTACCTCTGGTGCATTTCCTAAGGCAATTTGGTCAAAGCGATCGCGAGGCGATCGAGGCTGGTCGGCAAGTAGCGACTGTGCCCCAGATATTGACAATGTTCAATGGTCCGATCACGCACATCATGCTCAAAAAAGGCTCGGTCATTTATGACAACGTCGTACTTGCGGGCCCTCGCAATGCGATTGATGTGATGTTCATTTCAGTATTGTCACGAAGGCCGACTCCCATCGCTAGGGAGATTGCCAGCGATGAAATTGGTTCTGGAAAGCGTACTGAAGTTGCTTACGGAAATGTCATTTGGGCCCTATTGAACACCCGTGAGTTTCTCTTTATCCAATAGCTCTGCAACATGGATTATCCTATGCTCAGTTTCTCCGATATCATGGACTCCGGCTTGAATCGCAGACGCTTTTTCGCGCAGAGCGCAGCCGGCCTGCTCGGTGTGCGGTTGCTTGGGGCGTTAGAAGAAGTTGCCACGGCAGCTCAGGGATCCAGTCGTGGTCGTCAACTAATCTTGTTGACCATGCGAGGGGCGATGAGCCATATCGATACTTTTGATCCAAAGCCGAATCGCGAAACTCAAGGGGCCACCAAAGCGATCGCAACCAAAATTCCTGGAGTGCAATTTGGTGAAACGATTCCGAAGCTTGCAGGGATAGCAGATCGCTTGGCTGTTGTGCGTTCATTGAGCACTGAAACTGGCGATCACGAACAAGGAACCTACTTACTGAGAACCGGCTACAAGAAACTCAATAGCATCCAGCATCCAAGTATGGCGGCATGGACCGTTTTTGCGAGTGGGCCTATCAGTCAAACACTTCCGCCAAACGTTCTTGTGGGAAATGGTAATGAGCATCCGAATGCTGGATTTCTGGATCCGAAGCTGCTCCCCGTGCCAGTTGCTGACCCAAATCGCGGTTTAGAGAATATTAAGTCACCGGCATATCTTTCAGAGGATAACTTCAAACGTCGACTGTTGTTGGCTAGAAAAATGGACGCGGAGTTTCAGAACAAATATGAAGGTTCGGAAATGGAAGCGTACAACGAGTTGTACCGACAAGCGGTCAAGTTCATGGGGAGCAAAGATCTAGCTGCTTTCGATATAAAGACGGAGCCTGAAGCGACATTAACCGCCTATGGGGCGCATCGCTTTGGCCAGGGGTGTCTGCTAGCGCGGCGGTTGGTGCAAGCAGGAGTACGTTGTGTTGAGGTCGAGTTCGATGGCTGGGATATGCATCAAAACATATTTACTGATTTACCCCAACGAGCTGGTCAATTGGATCAGGCATTTAGCCAGTTGATTTTGGATCTTGAGAAGACGGGTTTGCTGAAATCGACCTTAGTCGTCCTGCAGACGGAGTTCGGGCGGACACCGACCATCAATCAAAATACTGGGCGCGATCATCATCCCGGTGCATTTAGTTGTTTACTCGCTGGGGCGGGGGTCAAGACAGGCCAGGTGTACGGCAAGTCTGATGAAGATGCTCGTACGGTTGCAGAAGATCATGTGTCGATTGAGGATTTTAATACTACGATCGCCAAAGCGTTGGGAATTGATACGGACAAAGATCATATTGCGCCAAATGGTCGCCCCTTCAAGATCGGTGGGGGTGGTAAACCTATTACTAAGCTACTTGCCTAGTAGATTTTTTCTATCTGATAAGTTGACGTGATGTTGATTCAGCTTTCTCCAGAATTGTGTTAGGATGTGTCAGATTCGACATTTTAGGGAGAGAGATTGATGAACGATGAGAATAACACTTTGTTGCGTCGGTATTTCTTGACTCAGGTTGGCGCGATGGCCTCGGTTGGTCTTTGCGCACACCAGTCTCTGTTGGCTTCGAGTTTGAGTGCGACTTCAGAAACGAAACTGAAGTTAGGTTTGGTGACGTATCAGTGGGGAAAAGATTGGGATCTTCCTGCGATCATCAAGAATTGTGGTGATGCCGGTTTTAGCGGTGTCGAATTGCGAAGTACTCATAAGCATGGAGTGGAGATCACTCTTGACCAAGGTGCTCGTGAGAACGTTCGAAAGATGTTTGCCGATAGTTCTGTCGAGATTGTCGGGTTGGGCAGTGCCTGTGAATACCATGCTGTAGATACCGCGGTTGTTCAAAAGAATATCGAGGAAACTAAAGCCTTCATCGATCTTTGCAAGGATATTGGTGGAAGTGGCGTGAAGGTGCGGCCCAACGGTTTGCCAAAAGAAGTTCCCGTTGAAAAGACACTCGAACAGATTGGCAAAGCTCTCAATGTCGTTGGCAAATATGCTGCTGATAATGGTGTGCAGATTCGAGTCGAAGTGCATGGCGCAGGAACACAAGAAATTCCGCGAATGAAGACGATCATGGATATAGCGGATCATCCGAACGTCGTGGTCTGTTGGAATTGCAATCCAACCGATCTAACGGGAGCGGGTTTTGAGCAGAATTATTCTATGTTGGAGGAATGGATGGGCACGATCCATATTCATGATTTGAGACCCGGAAAAATCAATTATCCGTGGAAAGAACTATTCTCTAGACTGCTTAGTTGCAAGGCTGAAGGTTTCACGGGTTGGTGTTTGTTGGAGGAGGGAACCGTTCCGGCCGATATCGTACAGGCTATGAAAGAAAATAAATTATGCTTTGACGAATTGGTTGCCAGGGGATAGTTGCTTTAGCCTCGGCAGATACTTCTTCAAAGATCCTGACTTACCGCGAATCGTCGTAACAGATTTCATTCGGAGGATTTTCAGCGACTTCGGAGCCAATCGAGCAATTGGCTCCAGGAGTCACTCTTTGCGACATCGTTTTGTTGATCGTGCAATTCGAGGATACGTGTTAGTTCCCTGTAGGTTTCTTTGCTTCGCAGAAGGCCGTTATGCGTTGTCGCGATTGCCAATTCGCTTTCAACACAACGATGCTTTGCGCTAACGACATCAACAACGCCATCCGATCCACCGCTGGAGAACGACAGACAGCCATTTCCTAGAATTGTGTGCAAAGGAACATTTGCTTGTAACTGCACGCTATCGATGACATTGAGGAAAGGTTCGCGTGGGTTAAGTAGGTCGATGCTGGTAGGGATTCCGTTCATCACGGCTTCCTTAAATGCTCCTGGATTTTTACGGATGATTTCTTTGTATTGGTTATCTGATTGCTGGACAGTCGAACTCGCGAGTCGTCCGAGCATTCTCCCGGCGATGGCACTACCGCGATGAGGTGTTCCGATGAATACAACTCGACTTGCCATAGGATGAGGCTGGAAAAACAGCCGCTCTCTTAGTGTGTTCTTTACCAAGGAGTTGGCATTCAATTGATCGATCGGCACGTTGGCGATTGTATTCCAAAACTTATCTCCACTTTCGGCTATCATAAGTTTCGAGATAAGGCCGCCCATGCTATGACCCACAAATACAGATCTTAGTAGATGTTGAGGATTTGTTGTCTGGCCATAAGTTGCTAGGACTTTATTCAGTTCTGCTCGGAGTTCTGAAGCGGAATGCGTAAAGGGCAATCCTGTGGGATAACGAAAAAACCAGAATTGATAACGCTGGTAGAGTTTGGGGTTTGAGCGAAGTTCGTTAAAAACATTTCCCCAGGCATTTGGGCTAGAAAAGAGTCCGTGAACAAAGATCACCGGGATCTTTTCTGCATCTAGGGGTTCTGAAAAGAACAACTTACCTTTTTCTTCGGGTGTTGTAGGTCGGAAGAAACCCTCCAAGCTCGAATCGGTGCGAAAGTGCAGGCCGAATGCGATGTCTGCTGTCTTGTCTTTAGCAACAGGGTATTTTTTGCCACAAAGAACCACCTCGGAATTATCTTTTGTAAGTGGATTTAGAATTTGAAGTGAATTGCCATCATCGCTTAGTAAAACGGTTCCAGGAAAGCTGGCAAACTCGGGAAGAAAATAGTCCTCATCGGGACATCTTTTGTTTTGAGATCGTTCGATAACGATCGGGACGCCGATGCCCTCCACGGACTTCTTATCGCTGAGGGAGCTAGAACCATACTTTCCGACAACAATAATTTTTTGGAAATCGCGAGGTTGCCATTTGAAGCCTTTATGGCAGAAGGGAATCAAACGCTGTTGCCCAGACTCTTCGACGACGATTCCGTTACCTCCATCGAGTCGGCCAAATTGTTCGGACTCGTGGAGTAATCGCCGCAAGCTCTGGTGGTAGAGGTCGAGGGCAGAGACGCTCACCCCCATCGCGTCTGACACGCCATAATCTGCAGAGGAATGTGCTTTCCAGGCCAGGACTGTGGAGTGATAAAACTCATCGACGCAGCAGGCTGATTTTGAAGCGGCCAACTGCTCCGCTTGTCGATAGTGATCGATCGCGCTACGCAATCTATCTGACTGGACGGTCGATGTGCTTGCATTAAGAAGCAGACGATCGAGGTTGCTGCTGAAGGATAGATAAGCGAGATTGCGTTTACCTCCTTCTATCCAATAAGAACCTACCTTGAAATTCGCGCAGCCACAGAGGCAGATCGTGAGGATCAAAATGGCGAGAGCGGGAGTTTGCACTCGAAAAGGTTTCGTGACTCCGTTCATAGTTCTGCCCTAGCAATCTGTTCTTACAGTCGCATCCGTGGGCAGCCATGCCGAAAAGACGATCTCCCTGATTTTAAGCTTCCCTAGAGCATCGGCTACTTATATTTCATGAATCACTCTTCTTAAGCGAACGCGTGTTAGAAGGAGTGTGCGAACTGTTATTTCTGTAGCGGTGGAGAGTGAAGGAGCGATCGTTTCTTTAGATAGGATTATACCGTTTAAGAAATGAAAGCGTTTTAGAATATTCAGTGGCTTTGTTGGCATTCATTTCGGGCAGTTTGCGTCGTGCTATTCCCATCTGTAATGTCGAGTAGATGGGACCGAAAAGGTCGCTCAGTGGTTCGAAAACGTGGCGATTATCCTCAGTGGCTACTTCGCGGTGTGGTTAGTCGGAAAGTATATCCGGAGTTAATGAGCCTACAGGATTTGACAACTGAGAACTTGCTGGTTGCTGACTTCGTTTATCGCGTCCAAGAGGGCTAAGCAGCAGGGCGGGTAGTAGAACGAGGTCACCAAGAATAGAGCTACTCATCATGGCGATCATCAGTATGGCAAATTGGCGAGTTGGGTTGAATTCGGCGAACATGAAAGGGAGCATCGAGCAGCAGCTAATAAGCATGGTATGAACCATCGCTTTGGCGCAATTGGAAAAAGTGTCAGCGATAGCCTCTTCTTGAGTGTCGCCAACGGCGAGTCGACGAGAATACCAATTGACAAAGTGCAACGTATCGTTGACCGCGATTCCCATGGCAACACTAGCCGTAAGGATACCTGCGATATCGATCGAATAGCCAAGCCATGCCATGCTTCCGAAAACAATCGTTTCAGGAAGCACATTCGGTATCATGATCAAAAGGCCCGCTTTCAGTCCGCGAGCGATCAAGATCATTACCGGCATAATGAGAAGGAAAGCAGTCGAGAAGCTAGCGCCGAGGTCATCGAGCAAAGCGAGTTGCGTGTCGTGCATGATGGGAGAAAGGCCGGTGAACTCAGCCGTGAATGGTGCTGGTGTTTCTTCAGAAAGATTCAAGTTGGGGGCAGTTTTCCCCTCCCGAACCGCCCATACGGCGAGGTTGACTTTGCGAGTAAGTTCGCCGTAATTGAGTTTGGAAAGAGCTGAGACTTTAGCCGTTAACCGCCAAATGTATTGTGTCTTTCTTTCGGATAACAACCCTTTCTCTTCGAGCATTGGAAAAGTCTTGGGAATTTCATTTTGAAAAATACTTCTTCGAGCTACATCGCGAATGGTGCCACCGGTTGGCAGCTCGGGCAAGAACGTTGTCGCTGCGATGACGCCTCCAATATCAGGTTGCTGCCGCAAGTGTCTCACAATTCGATCGATCCATTCGACCTGGCGATATGGTTCTACATTCGCCTCTTTATCGAAGATGATTAAGACCTCGACGGAAGCGATCGGACCCAGGTGTTTTTCCATCCAGGCCATCGATCTTACGGTGTTGCTTCCCTTAGGAAACATATCATCGAATTTCGTAGACGACTGTAAATGAAGGAGGCCGTAGAAACTGAAGAGGAT
>JBEGUT010000151.1:0-8071 GCA_041178745.1 Planctomycetota bacterium
GGGGAAATTTTTAAACGCGACAAAAATGAGCGACGCCACTCGATCGAACTTCGCCAAGCCGATTAGGTTTAAACAACAAACTCATCGGCTAACGCTACTCCAATTGTGATCGCTGATTGCGAGACTCGCTCAAGGTTGCTTCTGAGAATTTGCTTCGCTCCACTGTTGTGCCATACGGATGCGCTGCACTGTGGTTGGGTGGGATGAAAACAAGAATCGTTGCCAAGGTGCAGCAGCAACATTGGATTTGTTGGCGATCGCCATTTTTCTTTGACACTCGATAAAGAACTCTGGATTCTTTGCGAGTTCAAGCGATGCTACGTCCGCCTGTATTTCAAACTGGCGACTGATCATGTTCTCTGGGATTAGCACAAGCATATTTCCAAGAGTGAGCAATAGTAGAATTAGCCACATTCCGGCGGGGTCTGCGGTACTTTGCATGTTCAGCGGTGTGACGCCGACACTAGATCGCAGGATGACGTCGAGTAGCCAAAAGCCAAGGAATGATGCTGCGATACCAAGAAGAATCCCTTTGAAGATATGGTCGTGCTGCCAATGACCAATTTCGTGTGCCAGTACCGATTCAACTTCTTCGGGAGAATGGTTTTTCAGCAATGTATCGTAGAGAACGATCTGTCGCGAAGATCCGAAACCGGAAAAGTAGGCATTGGTATGACTACCTTTTCGCGATGCTTCCATTACCAAAATCTCTTTAACGGGGATGCCTGCGGTATCGATCAGTTTTTGGACTCGAGGTTGCAAATCGCCATACTGAGATTGACTCAGTGGTTCGAATCGATTGAATAAAGGATCGATCAGCAACGGAGCTAGAGTGGCATAGGTTATCCCAAGTACGCCACCTCCAAGGGGAGCGACGATCCACCAGAATCTCGGTAGCCAGATCAGCATCGCGTAAAAGCCGCAGACGATCAATGCTTGGTGTGGCAAGTTGACTGCAATTCCGAGTGCGTAATCGTAGAGCCAAGCAGAAAGCGTGTATTCGGGACTATAAATCCCAATGCTTTTTAGCCAGTTGAAACGGACTAGACCAAAAGGGAGTTGTAAGACGAGAATCGCCGCGAGGTAACCTATTCCCAGCAAGAGCGCTGCGGGAATTCGGAATCCGAGCGTCCATTTCAGTGCCCAATCGGCACTGCGCCGCCCCACAGTTGACAAAATTAAGACAAAGAGCAGCGTTACTGATAGCGACGTTTGGCACCAATAAAGAAGTTGTGAATAAAACGAAATAGACTTCCCTGTTTGAATCTGATCATCCGAGAATCCAAACGCTCTCGCCTCATCGGCCGAGGGTGCATACGGTAGGAAGGAGGCGATGCAGAAAAAAGAGAGGATGATGATCGTTAAAAACACGTACAGATCGAGGCGTTTGCCCATCGAAGTCTCCATCATTACATGGCAAAATCCTGAAGGCCAGTTATCAGGAGTCGCTGCGGAATCCGTTCAATAAGATTCAGTGTAGGAGATGGTTACCGTCAGAGCAACCAATTTTGAATTGCCATCATGGCTGATAGACAGAGGGGAGCGGAGCGAGCAGAATGAGGATCGAGTGGAGTTTTCTACCACGTCTTGTTGGGAGGAAGCTTAGCAATCTTCTAGAGGTTACAAAAAGGTGTCAGCATGTCTCGAGAGAGATTGTGTCTCATTTCAAAGAGGGCAACCATAGCTTTTCTTCTTACAGTTGTGTGGTGCTCTTTAATTTCTTTTCAGGTGTTCGCGCAGTCGCTGGTGCCGCTCCGCTACAACCAGGCAGATCTTCATGTCGATTTAGGGGTTGGGCTATGGGCTTGGCCGCTGCCGATGGATGCCGATGGAGATGGTGATTTCGATTTGTTGGTTTCCTGTCCTGATAAACCATCCAATGGAATTTGGTTTTTCGAAAACGCAACGGGCGATACAGCCAAGAATCCTCTGCCAGTATTCAAAGCGGCACGTAAGTTAAGCGGAACGGTTCACTATGTGATGCCAAGCTATATCGGGGATCAAGTCCGCGTGCTGAGCCCCGGATATGAGTACGCAAACGTTGCAAAGGTTGGTCTTGCTCAGCGAAATGCTTTGCCGGTCGAGGCGAATTTTTATAAACCGCGCGGACGTGAACCCAAAGGACCAAAGGTCCGGCACAATCAATGGCGTTATGTCGATTATGATGCGGATGGATTGCTCGATTTGGTTGTTGGGATTGAAGATTGGAGTTTTTACGGTTGGGATGATGCGTGGAATGATCGAGGAGAATGGACTCATGGGCCGCTTCGTGGTTTTGTATTTCTTTTTCGGAATATAGGAACGTCAGAGAAAGCGGATTACCAAGAGCCGGTTCAACTGGAGGCAGGTGGTGAGTCGATTGACGTCTTCGGATGTCCTTCGCCAAATTTCGAAGATTTCGATCGCGATGGTGATTTAGACTTGCTGTGCGGAGAGTTTCTCGACAGCTTTACTTATTTTGAAAACATTGGTTCACGCAGCGAGCCGCGCTACAAGAAAGGTGAAAAGGTTCAATCTGCTGATGGCAGTGTGTTGCGGATGGACTTGCAGATGATCGTACCGGTCGCATTGGACTGGGATCGAGATGGTGCGATGGATTTGATTGTCGGTGATGAAGATGGACGAGTCGCATGGATCAGAGGGATCGGCAAATGTGATGATCGGCGAGTGCCGTTGTTTGAGGCACCTCGATATTTTCAGCAGCAAGCCGACACACTGAAGTCGGGCGCCTTGGCAACACCATTCCCTTTTGACTGGGATGGCGATGG
Source organism: Planctomycetota bacterium (assembly GCA_041178745.1). Taxonomy (GTDB): domain Bacteria; phylum Planctomycetota; class Planctomycetia; order Pirellulales; family Pirellulaceae; genus JAFLCP01. The sequence continues at coordinate 2,769 of JBEGUT010000151.1, forward strand.
GGATATCGATTTACTTTCCGGAAACACTGCTGGCTACATCGAATGGTTCGAAAACGTTGGCAAGGGGAGCGATGGTGAGGTGAGGTGGAGTGCTCCTCGAAAGTTGAATGCTGATGGGAAAACTTTTCGAGTGATGGCGGGTAGCAATGGCAGTATTCAAGGACCTGCCGAAGCGAAGTGGGGATACACAACCATCGCAGTTGCGGATTGGAATCGCGACTCGTTACCCGATATCGTCTTGAATTCGATCCTCGGAAAAATAGAGTGGCTCGAAAATATTGGAACTCGAACTGAGCCTAAGTTGTCAGCACCCAAGGAGGTTATGGTCGCTTGGAAGGGAGAGGCTCCGAAGCCAAAGTGGACGTGGTGGAAACCGGGGCGTGGGGAGTTAGCGACTCAGTGGCGTACGACGCCGATTATCAAAGATTTCGACGGCGATGGTTGGAATGATTTGGCCGTGCTTGATCCAGAAGGTTACCCCGCTCTTTATCGACGTAGAAGTCAGGATGGAAAGCTGCAGCCGCCAGAAAGGGTTTTTGTTGACAAAAACGGCCAGCCCCTTCGCTTTACCGACCGAACCGCTGGGGGAAGTGGAAGACGTAAATGGTGCATCGTTGACTGGGATGGTGATGGCATCGAGGATCTATTACTGAATTCAAAAAATGCTGATTTCTACCGAGGATTAGGGGGTAAAGAGGGGAAATGGGCCTTCGAATTCGCCGGAAGTCTCGCGAACCAGAATATCGAAGGGCACGATGTGAGTCCTTCGACGGCCGATTTTGACGGTGATGGCGTTCCTGATTTTCTCGGAGGGGCTGAGGATGGAAGGTTTTACTACTTGCGCAATCCACGGTCGCATTGATTAATCTATACTGGAGACAAACCCGGTCGCGAAACGGTCAGGTTTGGGAAATGCGACAAAGGGCTTACCACCGATGTCGCTGGCAGGTTCGCGTTGAGAAAACCTATCCTCTGGAATCATCAATAAAGAGAAAGATGGTCAGTATGCAGGCAGCCCTTGGAATCTTTGAAGTCACCGGATTCACTCCGGCGATGGTTGCCCTGGATGCTATGGAAAAGGGAGCGAAGATCGAAGTTGTTCAAGCGGAGCTTAATGACTTCTTAGGAACCGTTATCAAGATTTCAGGAACAGTCGCTGATGTTCGCGCCGCACTGGCATGTGGTGAGCAAGCAGCGCAGCGCATGGGGGCCTCACCGATCACCACGGTGATGTCGCGGCCTGAGCCGAGGGCATTTGCTAAAGGCATTCTCAGTAAACAGGAACGCAGTCCGCTCCTAGAGCAGAACGTAGTTCTCGAATTTCGTCAAACCAACACGGGATCCGCATCGGATACCCATGCTTCAATTAAAGGGTCTACTATGAGTTCAGCACATTCGTTTGCTTTAGGTTTTATTGAGACACAAGGATTCACGGCAGTCTTCGATGCGATCGATGCGGCTTGCAAAGCCGCTAATGTCGAAGTGGTTGCGAAAGAAAAATTAGGTGGTGGTTACATCACTGTGGTGATTCAAGGAGATGTCGCCGCTGTGACAGCAGCGATCGAATCTGGCAAGTCACGCGTTGAAGGACTGGGCAAGCTGATCGCCGCTCATGTGATTGCTCGTCCCAGTTCGCAAGTTATGAACCTGATGCCGAAATAAATTTTCGGTGCGTTCATTCGCTTGGGGCCGTTTCTCATAGAGTTGTTTAGCACTCGAGGGCTCGCGCAAGTCTGTCGCGCAGCCCCGAGACATAGCTATCCGTCGTAAAATGGAATCTCTTTTGTCTTTATCGAAGCAGACAAATTTCAAAGGCAATATCTTCCTTTGTAACTAAAACATCTCGATATGAATTGGAGATGTTTTTTCGCCTAGGTTCTGCAGTTCGCTTGATCGAGCCAATGCAGTCCTTCGATCGAATCATTGTTGAGCTTCTCGATTTTGATTTTCTTCTGAGAGTGGCTTGAAATTTGGTGCCCTTGGGGGGTAGTTGCGCGGATCCCCAACGGAAATATTTATTTAGTCTAAGAAAAGGTTAGAAAAAATTTCCTTCTCAGTCTGGATCGCCTCCGGGCATCCAGTCTACTGTTACGGTAATCGTAACCCTACCTCCCAATCCTTCCTCTATCCCTCAAGGAATATGGCGATGGCAAATAGCGACCGTCGAGCGTTTCTTACTACGTCGGGTCAGTGTGCTGCGGCGATTAGTGCGGCTGGTGTTTTGGCTAAGCAGTCCTCGGCGAATCTTGCAGCGAATAAAATCCGCGTTGGGATCATTGGGCTTGGAGGGCAGGGTAAAGGGCATCTCGGTTCGTATCGTAGTTTGCCGGACGTTGAGATCGCTTGGTTGTGCGATACCGATGAAAAACGTTTGAAGGAGGCTTCGGCTTTGACGCCTGAAGCCAAGACGACTGGCGATCTAAGAAAGATACTTGACGATTCGACGGTGGATGCTGTTTCGATTGCGACACCCGATCATTGGCATACACCTGCTTCGCTGTTGGCATTGGCCGCAGGTAAACATGTCTACGTCGAAAAACCCTGTTCGCACAATGTTCGGGAAGGACGTATGTTGGTCGATGCCGCTAAAGCCTCGGGTAAGATTGTCCAGCATGGTACGCAGAGTCGTTCAGCTGTGTGGATTCAGGAAGCGATCGCAGCGCTGAAGAGTGGTATCATCGGAGAGATCATTGTTGCCAAGGCGTGGAATGTTCAGTTCCGTCCGCCGATAGGACATCAGCAGCCATCTGAGCCACCGGCTGGGTTCGACTACGATACTTGGGTTGGACCAGCACCGATGCTACCGTTCCAAAGCAACAGGCATCACTATACCTGGCACTGGTGGTATGACTTCGGGACTGGAGATGCCGGTAACGATGGTGTCCACGAGATTGATATTGCAAGATGGGGATTGGGCGTCGAGACACATCCAAGCCGGGTTGCTGTTGTTGGAGGCAAGTATGTACATGATGACGATCAACAATTTGGAGATACGATCACAGCGGTGTATGAGTATCCTGCAGAGTCGGGTAAAGGTCCAGCGAAGCAACTGATTTTCGAGATGCGGCTTTGGAGCCGCTACAACCCGTATGGAATGGATAACGCTAATGAGTACTTGGGTACGAAAGGTCGAATGCTTTTGACCAAACGTGGAAAGGTTCAGTTGTTCGATGAAAAAGGAAAAGAGATCGAACTGAAAATTACAGATGATCGAACTGTTGGTCTTCCGAGTCACCATAAAAACTTTGTGGAGGCGATTCGTGGTGAAGCCAAACTGAATGCCGATGCAATGACAGGTCATCTCTCCTCAACGCTTCCTCATTTGGCGAATCTCGGTTGCCGAATCGGCCGTAGCTTTGCGTTTGATCCAAAAAGCGAAACGATTCCTGGCGATGCTGAAGCCAATAAATATTTGGGTCGAACGTATCGTGAAGGTCACTGGGGTGTTCCCGTTGCCTCGAAATAGTTCACAGCGTCGTATTTGTTTTTGCTGCTTCGCCCTTTGAGTTTGCAAGCGAGCCAGTCCAAACCCTATCGATTAACTTGTTATCCCGTGAAAGATGTCCGATGAGAAAATATCTGGTGGCTATGAACTGGATTGCTATCTGCTTTTTGGTTGTCGCGAATCTGCAAGCGGAAGAGGGAAGGTCTGCTGTTGGAAAGATAAGATTTGTAGAAGAGAAGGGGAGTGTTCGAGTTCGAATCGGAGAGCAGGAGGTTGCCAGGTATATCTATGACGACCCGGTTGTAGGTCGACCTTACTGGTGCGATGTACGCACGACAAGTGGGATTCCTGTGACTCGCAATCATCCACCTGTGAAGGGTGTTGATTTAGACGATCACGTTGGTTTACATACTGGTATCTGGATATCGTTTGGGGATTTGTCCGGCAACGATTATTGGCGTCTGAAGGCGAAGACGCGGCATGAAAAATTTGAGGTTTCGCCTCATGATGGAGAGAAGGATTCGCGATTTGTGGTTGTGAATCACTATCTCAATCAGGATGGAAGCAAACCGATTGCGCGCGAAGTGAACGAATTTCGATTTGTAGTTTTAGGCGATGATTATTTGCTGGATTGGAAGAGTCGATTCGAACCGGTGGATGAAGTGATCTATTTCGGTGATCAAGAAGAGATGGGGCTTGGAATCCGCGTTGCTAAACCGCTGGTGGTTGATAGTAAGCAGGGTGGTCGAATGCTTGATTCCGAAGGGCGTCGCAATGGAAAAGCGATTTGGGGTAAGACGGCTTCTTGGTGTGATTATGCAGGGCCAAGTGATGGCAAGTGGGTTGGGGTAACGGTCTTAGCTTCGGCCGATAACTTTCGACCTTGCTGGTGTCATGCTCGCGACTACGGTTTCCTCGCCTTGAACCCATTTGGTCGCAAAGCTTTTACTCAGGGAGAAGTGAGTAAGGTTGAAGTAAAGAAAGGTGAGCGGCTCGAATTGCATTACGGCATTCTGGTTCATCAGGATGATAGTGAAAAAGGATTTCGTATCGACGAAGCGCAAAAGCATTTCAAGTGAGTTTGATCAATGGCTACGGTGAGCGATTCTAGAGAACAGGTCTTCAAAACGTATTGATCTATTATCGCTTCGCACAAAGGACCGAGTGATCCCATCGGCGAAAATTTTCCATAACTTCAGTTGTCATCGGAATGATTGTTTATGGCACTGCGAAGAAACCGAAAAAGGCTCTCAGGCGCTTGCTTCTTCTCAATATGCCGATTTATCGCTTCCTACTTTTCGCCTTTGGCTTTTGCATACGTTCCCGATGGCTTTCGATATGAGCCTTGAGTTCCTCGGTAGCTTTTGTTACTCGCCCCGCTTTGAGTAGGTCGAGTAAATGTTGGTGGCCTGCTACTGCTTTTGTCCATTCAACGGTTCGGACGCTTTCGCGAAAGCGGAGGAAAAATACTTGCAGCAAATCACCGAAAGCGATCAATGGCGATAGCCCACTGGCTTCCAGCAACTTACGGTGAAACTCGATATCTAAATCGATCTTTGCTTCTAGAGTTTTAGCGTCGCGCAGTTGATGAACGACCTTCTGCAACGCTTCAGCGATTTCAGGATCCTGTTTGATCCTCTGCGATACAAACGGCAGTACTCCGGTCTCGACCACAACGCGTGAGTCGATTAATTGCTGGGCATCAGCGGCTTGCAGGGCAGGGTGGAAGCCAAGATGATCGGTCATGCGTCCGATGTCGAAATGACCAACCGTAAGTCCCACTCCCGTCTTCGATTGCAGGATTCCTAAAAACTCAAGCGATTTAGTTGCTTCTCGCAAGCTTGGACGACTGACGCCA
>JBEGUT010000152.1:0-8064 GCA_041178745.1 Planctomycetota bacterium
ATCCGTTCTCAAAAATCTTTTTACTCGTCGAGCAAGTTGGTTTGCACTGAGCCGAGCAAGTTGCTTGGGATATCGAATACCGCAACCTACCATGATTCGCGAATCGAAAGGACGAAGCCGTGGCACTTCGCAAACCAACAAACACTCGGCGCGCCAACGCGCTAAACGGCTCGCCGTGACAAAACGGTGGTCGATCCGATGACCTGCCTCATCACCCTGATTCATTTCGATCGAATCATTAAGTCGAGAGACAACCTTATCGGTTTCGGCATCCATTAGCTGACCGACAGTTTGAATCCCTGCGCCTCGCAACCGCTTTGCCATATCGCCATCGATAGAAGGTGCATCCTCGATAGGACTTGATCGATCCAAATAGAAAGGCCCTCGTTTTCCATGGTAAAAGGTACGAAGCTGTTTTGGCTTGTCCATTTCAACCATTTTAGATTCAACGACTTTTACGACGGGCGATTCTGGTTCCGAGAAACTGTAGATCTCGTTAGCGTAAGCATCGAGTCGCCGATTAACTTCGGCCGGATCAACCTTTCGACTCTCCGCGACAGGCACCATCTCGGGACTGGAAGCTCGCACAACAGCCTGTCTTAGATAAGAAACCAAGCCGTGATGAACACGGGCCAGTGCTGCAACTCTTTCGTCACCCACCCACATGATAACCTGAACACCACGGCGAGCGATTTCAGCCAAGCAGACCATCACCTGTTTGGCTGTCGCAACGGAATACTCCGCCCAGTTATCATCGATCAGTAAAGGAATAGACTCCTTGTCTCCTTTGAGCGCATCAGCAATCGCGAGACGAATAGCGAGCGTTGCCAAGCGGTACTCTTCGACCGATCGTGTTCCGATGTCTCGTTGATTGGCGACATCCCGGAAAGTGAACTCCGTGTTGAATACGCGTCCCATCGGTCCGTAGACCTCGCGATCTCGCGCCCAACTTGGCAATGGTCGGCCAGCGATCGCTTGGCTTGGAATGGCAGTCAGTTGCTCGTGCCACCAATCGGCGGCACGATGCAAAGACTCAAAACTGTTTTCCACATAACGCTTGTCGACCGATCGATACTCCGTCAAACGACAATCTAAATCTCGCAACTCGGCTCGCAGGCTATCGATGCGTTCCCAAGCATGTAGTCGCGAGTCAACCTGCTCAAGTTGCCCCTTCAGAATGTGAATACGGTCAGGATCTATCGTACGACGCTCAGGAAGTTGAGTCAGTTTTTCCTCAATGCGACGAATCTCCAGCAGGGTTGCCGCATGCTCGCTTTGCACAATTCGCAATCGCGATTCCACATCTCTCAACTCCGCCCGCAAAACGCTGTCGCTTTCCTCAGCAAGTGCACTACGATAACTGGAGGAGGAAAGGACTGAATCACTACGATCTGCAGCTTCTGTGCCCTGCCTTCCAAATACATCACTGTACCCACTGCTTACCACTACCTTATTCGTTTGTGGATCCAGGGTACTGCGTTTCTCGGCGGCTACCTCCACCATTAGATAAGCGCGATCCTGTAACAGATTCTCGATCGCAATATGCAATTCCTTCTCGCAACGCAGCAACTGCTCGATCTGCAAAGTTAAATGCTTGGACGCTGAATCAGCTTCGCGACGAGAAATCTGCCGACAAACTTCGTAAAGATTTTGCTGCATCGATTTGAGCGTGACCGGTAGCGATGCATCGATTTGACTCTTCCCTCGATTGCCGATGTTGTAATTGTCGAGCAAATCCTCAAGCTGTCTTCTTGTTTGCAGAATTTGGTTTTCGAGAGACCGCAAGGAATCTCGAGAATCAACGACTGCCTCAGACGGCTTCGCGACATTCTGTCTCTCAACCTGTAAATGCTGCAAGGACTGCTCAAGGGTTTGCCGTTGAACACTGATCTCGTTTGCTGTTCGCTGCCATCGTTGCAACTGCTGATCGATCTCATCCAAGCGATCGCGATAATTGACGTTGACGACACTGGATGGTGGTGTGCTGTAAACCGGACGATGGACATTGCGAGAAACGTCCAAGAGTTGGGCCAAGAGTTTTTGCTGATCTTGTCGCAAGAGTGCAACATGCGATCCCAACTGATCCGCTTTGCGCAACGCAGCTGCAAGCTCAGACTGCAAACGCTCTCTTTGAACTTGTGATGCATATCCATCATGACTCGAGTCTTCTTTAATCGAAGCTCGCGATGCGACTTCGATTTCGCTTCGCAAACGCATTTGCTCTTTGCGCAGCTCTTCGCGTGTCGTATGTGTGCGATCAGTTACTGGGGATTTATCGAAGTATTCGATTTCGCTCGCAATCGAAATACGACGACGATTGAGTTCATCCCAGTCAGCTGTACGAAAATGGTGTGTTGCGTAGTTAGGCTGCGCAAAGGTCATTAGACCGCAGTATCGCGCTGCATTCCACAGAACTTGTGGAGCGATAAATTGCTCCTTGGTCAGTGCAAAAACTGTTTCATAAACTCCCCGTTCCAACAACGGAGCAGCGTCATGCTCAACATCTTGTATGGTTCGCCAAGCTAACGCATCACTCCAAAACGGCCGATGCTCCATGCGGTACTCGCGCTGGCCATGAAAGCCTGTGCCGTAGTGAAATCGGCGATACAGACCTTTCGAGTCGCTCCAGGTGATCTGCCGAACAGGTGCCGGATCGGATACGGGCAAGGTCGACAATGGCGAACTCCCTGATGGCAAGGTCGTTGCCGGCAGTGTCGTATAAGGATGAAACTGCGCCAGATAATGACCGCGCCAAGCTTCATTTAAATTCGAAAGAGCTGGATCGATCGGCCAGGAATGGGTTGCGTTAGTGCGCAAAGCCGATTGACCATAGAGACTGCTAACAACGCGACCGATTAATCCCGAGGCATTACAACCAGCCGGGATACAAATCGCGTTGAGACCTTCGTTCAAAGGCCCAATGTGCGAGGTAACTTCGGTATCGGACTGCGGTGATACGTACTCCGACGAAAGCCCTTGGGTCGAGCGGTTGTCAGATAGGTTTGCGGAATCAACATCCATGCTTACCAGATACATTGGCTCCTCCTTGGCCTGATAGTGCAAACTGGGTCACCCGATAAGCTACACCACATCGACTTAGTGGGCCAAGAGCGATTTTTTTCAGGCAATGCTGAGAGCGGAGGCTACTCGGAGAAATTGGATAGCATTTCCTCTTAGTAAAACGTCCCTAGGGGGTTCGGAGTGGCGAAACTCGATAGCCGGACTACAACAAACGAAAATGAGTGCATTTCAATGTCGTTCACCACTTTGGCCGATGGGATTGATATCAAAGGCTGGTCAGATGTTCCATTGTTCGCTTTGAAGAATCCTATTTTTCCTCGATTTTCTGGTAATTCCTCCGCTACTCTGGCGATGGGAGTCGAAGTTATTGGTCGATGAAAACATCGCGAATACGCGTTATTCTGTCCTGCTTTTTTTCTGAGCACAAAATCGCAAGTCGATTTTCGGCCATTTCCGTAAGTCGCGGTCGTGGTTATGCTTTAGAGCAGCTAGAGGATGTGAGGCGATTTGCTGACAATTGCCCAGATTAGCCGTTTTAGCCAATTCGCTTCGTGATTCTGCGTTTAGCCCTCCCGACACTCCACCATGACCACCCGCCGCCGAGCCCGAGAAATCGTTCTACAGTTATTGTACGAAGACGACCTCAACCCGAATCATGATCCCAATTTAGCAGATGGTTTCATCGCCAAACGGCTGCTGGGTAATAAACCTCTGACCCAATTTGCCCGAGAGCTGCTCGGAGGTATTCGAAAAAACCGCTACAAAGTCGACCAGATGCTCTCACAAAGAGCGACGAATTGGTCGCTGCGTCGCATGTCGGCAATCGATCGTAACATTCTCCGAATGGCTGCTTTTGAAATGGTCTTCGCAGCCACACCCGGCCGCGTCGCCATCAATGAAGCTGTGGAAATCGCGAAACGTTACGGTGGCAAGAACTCAGGTACCTTTGTCAACGGAGTGCTTGATCGCGTCCTGAGGGAAGTGATTGAGAGTCAAGAAGGGAAAGGCGAAGAGAGCAAAAGCCCGGAAAACAAGAGCGTGACCGACGTTCCGCAGGTAGACGCGAAATAACCTATTTGACCTTTTCGATTCGGAAGCAAGGCAACAATTCACAGTAGCAGTCTCGCTCTCCAATCGCTTATCGCAGACTTGATGGGAGGCTCAATTCTCCTCGAGCTGCGGTGTTTCCAAAAAAGGCTTTTTCTGAGACCACCTTCTATCGTTTTCCCGTCTGGAACAGGAATTTGCAGAGCAAACGGCCGGAGCTGGTGCGAAAGCTCGGTGTGCTCTTTTCCCAATTGACAGACCGGCTAGGATGTTGATGGGAAGTTTCCGATCTTTGACAGCACCCATCTGAGAACTAGTGCCATGAGCGCGACGGAAGTATCGGCCGATCATTCGCTTTCATCATTCGACCTCAACCGCTGGTTGGCTTCGGCGTCCGCTAAGGAACCAGCCGATCCCTCACGCTTGACCGAAGCTGCTATCGCTTTGGCGAAGCTACTACAGGATCGCGCTACCCGGCTCCAAACTCCTGCCGAGCGTAGGCAACAAGCGGAGCTTGATCGAATGATTCAGCATCCGAGTGATAAAGCGATTCTGACTCAGATGACCGACCAATCTTTTCGCAGCCACTCTGCTTGGCGAGTCGTTGATCAAATGATTCACATCTTGGATGTTCAAGGTGTACCTCGCTTTTTCAGCACTTTGGATCGAACTTTACTCAAGGGCTTTCAATCCTTCGGCAATTACCTTCCGGGGGTTGCAGTTCCCTTGGTGAAGGACAAAATGCGGAAGGAAACCGCCAACGTTATTCTTCCCGCTGAGCCGGAAATGCTCTCGTCGCACTTGCGAGCAAGAAGTGATGAAGGCCTGAGGATGAACGTAAACTTTTTGGGTGAAGCGATTTTAGGAGAGAAAGAATCTCAGCGACGACTTGAGAAATATTTAGTCGCTCTGCAACAACCTGAGATCGAATGCATGTCGGTAAAGATATCGACGATCTACTCCCAAATTTCCTCGATTGCTCGTCGCCATACGGTCAAGGTTTTATGCGATCGACTGGAACTTCTTTTGCGAGCTACCGCGCGCGAAACCTTTGTTCGTCCTGATGGTAAACGCGTTGGCAAATTCCTCTATTTAGACATGGAAGAATATCGCGATCTAAGGCTGACCGCCGAAACCTTTATGCGCACACTTGAACGACCAGGACTAGAGCAGGCGCGAGCCGGCATTGCCCTTCAAGCTTACATCCCCGACTCGCATCTCGTGCAGCGAGAAATTACCGAGTGGGCTATGGAACGCTACCAGCGTGGTCGCGCTCCGGTTACGATCCGTGTGGTCAAAGGGGCCAATATGGAGATGGAACGCCTAGAAGCTTCGCTTCGAGGCTGGCCTCAAGCTCCTTACAAAACGAAAATGGAGACCGATGCAAACTACAAACGTATGCTGCAATATGGTATGCAGAAAGATAGATACCAAGCAGTGTACCTTGGAGTGGCATCCCATAATCTTTTCGACTTAGCCTATGCCATTGTGCTAGCAGCCTCGTCGGGTATTTTGAATCAAGTGCAATTCGAAATGCTAGAAGGCATGGCCAATCACCAACGTCGCGCATTATTTGAACTCTGCAACAACGTACTGCTCTACGCACCTGCTTGCTACCAACATGAGTTCATTAACGCGATCGGCTACTTGATCCGTCGACTCGATGAGAATACTGGACCAGACAATTTCTTACGACACGCCTTCAACATACAAGTTGGAAGCCCAGCATGGCAACGGCTTGAAGTTGGCTTTCAGGAATCGATTCAGCTTTCGGATTCAATTTCAGATCAGCCACGACGAACACAGGATCGTCGGCAAGCACCGGCGATGCCTTGTGCTCCAAAACGCTGTGAAGAGTTAAGCAACGAACCCGATACCGATTTCTCTCTTGTGCAAAATGGACTATGGGCTGAATCGATCATCCAGCAATGGAAACCGCTCTGCGATAGCAGAGCTACTGAAATCCCACTTTGTATCGCTGGAACGATTTTGCCCGGCGAAGGAGAACTCTATGAATCGCCTGATCCATCGCGACCTGGAGTGATTGTTGCCAAGTATCATCAAGCAAGCCCAGCTCAAATACGCCGTGCTATTCAGTGTGCAGTTGATGATCCAAGTGGCTGGCGCCACTGGACTCCCGAGCAGCGTTACGAAACTTTAAGAAACGTTGCACAGGAGATTCGGATTCGCCGCGGAGATTTGATGGGAGCCGCTTTGGCCGATGGAGGAAAGACTCTTCTGGAAAGCGATCCTGAAGTAAGCGAAGCGGTGGACTTTGTCGAGTTTTATGCCCGCTGCGCACTGGATATTTCGCAAAACTCGCATCTTGGCCTTAAGCCTCTGGGGACTGTCGCCGTGATCAGTCCTTGGAATTTTCCCATAGCGATTCCTTGCGGTGGTATTGCCGCAGCCTTGGCAGCTGGCAATACGGTGCTGCTCAAACCCGCTTCAGATACCGTACTACCGGCATCCGTGTTATGCGAATGTTTTTGGAAAGGAGGTGTGCCTCGAGAAGCCCTGCAATTGATTCCATGCAGTGGTAGCGTTGCCGGCAATACACTTGTCGGGCATCCCGAAATCAAGGCAGTAATCCTGACCGGTGGCACCGAAACCGCGCAGCGAATGCTGCGACAACATCCTCATCTTTTCTTGTTGGCTGAAACGGGTGGCAAGAACGCTACGATTGTTACAAGCCTCAGCGACCGCGATCAAGCGATCAAAAATGTTTTACACTCTGCATTCTCGCACTCAGGCCAGAAGTGCAGCGCCACATCACTGCTGCTGCTGGAAGAAGAAGTCTTCAACGATGTCGACTTCAGACAGCAACTCGAAGATGCGGTAAGCAGCCTGTCGGTCGGCTCCGCTTGGGAACTAAAGAATAAGATGGGGCCACTCATACGACCGCCTAGTGGCGCCCTATTGCGAGGACTGAAAGAGCTTGAGCATGGTGAAGTTTGGTCGGTACTACCTCGGCAATTGGATGATAATCCTCATCTTTATAGCCCTGCGGTGAAGTGGAATGTTCAGCCCCATGGATTCACTCACTTAACAGAACTCTTTGGCCCCGTTCTCGGAGTGATACAATTTAAAAACTTGCAGCAAGCCATCGATTTAGTTCATGCGACCGGATACGGATTAACCTCTGGCTTGGAAAGTCTCGATGATCGCGAACAAGAGTTGTGGCTCAACAACCTGCGAGCAGGCAACCTATATGTCAATCGCCCAACGACAGGCGCAATCGTGCTGCGTCAACCATTCGGAGGTCTTGGCCTCAGTGCATTCGGACCTGGCATCAAAGCGGGTGGCCCTAACTATGTCATACCGCTTTACCAGAACATACCGATCGAAGCTCAGCCAAATTCCGAGCCATCAACACCCCAAGACTCGCCGCAGATCGGTAAGCTAAAGACACTATGGGAATCACTGCGCAGTGAAGAAGTTCCAATCCCTTCGTCACTACGCAGCAACAAATCGAATATCGAACAACTCTTGGTGCAGTACGATCGTTTTGCGGGTAGCGAGATCCTGGAATCCCACGATCATTGCAAGCTGATCGGTCAAGATAATCTGCGCAAGTATCTGCCTGTTCGACAGCTTCGTATTCGCATCAGCGAAAACGATACAAACCTCAACGTTATTGCTCGTATGATCGCCGCTATTGCCGTTGGCTGTCGGGTGACGGTCAGCTACTGCTCGAAGCATGATCGTGAACTTCTCAATTGGCTCGATCAATGGACCGAACCGTTAGCGGGTAGCGTTGAGTTTGTCGAAGAGAGCGATGAAGTTCTAGCAGAAGCAATCTTGGCTAAGCAAACCGATCGTATTCGCTATTCGAGTCCCGAAAAGGTACCACTGCCAATACGTCAAGCAGCCCTAGAAGCCCACATACACTTGGCAGATCGACCCGTATCTTCTGCTGCTCGCGTTGAATTGCTTTGGTATGTACAAGAACAGAGTGTTTCTCGCGATTACCACCGCTATGGTAATCTCGGGATG
>JBEGUT010000153.1:0-8034 GCA_041178745.1 Planctomycetota bacterium
CTTCGGTGGTGCTACCAACAGTGCTGGATCGAGATCAGCCAGATCGCCACTCGCCGGAGGCGCCAAGTACTCACGATCCTTCGTCCAATTCCGATGTAACATCTCTACACGCTTTTGAAGTAATTCGCGTTCCTCGTCGCTCATATCAGCATTAAGAATCGATGGCTGATCGGCAAATCGATACCAATAGTATGTCACGATACTGCCATCTCCCAGCTTCGCCTCGAAGGGGCCCGCTGCCGGCCCAGGCTTTTTCCAACAAGAGGTATCCTCTTCGGGTGTAACATACGTTTTCGGTGAGCCGTTTCTCTTTGACTCAAACTGTACCTCCGTCAGTCCCGTTTCAGCAGGAACTTCATCAGCTGTAACCGGTGTCCACACTGGTTTTTGCTTGTCGTTGGTACCTAATCGAAAGTACTCCGGCAAGACAACCAGATGCCGGTGCGCTGATTCATCGCGAGTGACCCATTGCGAGTTCCACTTGTAGCCAAAAGTGCTGGGATCGGGCGCGTAGGGTGTTGCAAAGGAAGTCCAAGCGACTGCTACCTTATCCTCACGCTTTGTACCATCAGGATAAATTTGCCACGTTGCTCCGCCACGACCAGGAAACTTATGTAACACAGCAGCCTCCATATTCACCGCACCGCTGGCAATCGGCCCACCATCAAACCATGCTTGAACCGAATCCCATAGAGCTTTTTTGCTGTAGGAAGTAATCCGATGCACCAGCGTCGAATCCCCTTCCTTATCACTCGGAAATTGAGTCGGAGCAACGCGAGCATAGGTCACTCCTTTTGAATCGGTCGCTTGCATGCTCGGAATATGCTGTGTCTCCATCTGCAAAGCACGATTGGGATCAGAGGGACGAGTATCGAGAAGATTCCCGGCAAAGCGTGGTTGCAAAACAGCGTTGCGAGACCAGAAGTAGGGAGTAAAAAAGGTCACAGGTCCCTTAAAATTTCCTGTATTGAGAAATAGAGTCCAGCAGTTATTTCCAGTTGGAATATCTTGGCCAGATGTCTTCGTTTTCGGATCGGTCAGCGGCAATGGAAGATAACCATATCCAAACCACTCGCCCCGCGTGCCTTGCTTGAGATTCAATCCGTCCGGTGGCCACAGCACCCAGGGACTCAGTTGAGCAATCGCATACTTACCATTTGGCTTAGACCAATCCCGCCCCTTGCCCGCACCTGGACCATTGGCCCATTCGATAAAGTCCGGCGCTACACCACCCATAATGAATTTCGGTGTCTCAGTGGCGTACTCCGTGTCTCGCCACCAGCCGAGACCACCCTCAATATCCGAATAGGATTTTTCCAGCGGCTTATCGACCGGTTTAGCAAACATCCAAGTTCCGGGCAAACCTGACTGAAATCTCTGCCCCGGATATTGCTTCAGCAGTGGCCAAGCTGCGATGTACATAGAGAAGCCGGCGTTGAATTCATCAGGCACTTTTTCATTAGGCACCAGCAAGTATCCCGCCATCTCTCCCTTCTTCGGCTCAGCACCTTGCAGTTGCGAAGCGAAACAGATCGTGATGACAGCTACCCAACCCAACAACTTTTTCATAGCAACTCTTTAACTTCTTAAATCAATACACCCGCAAACGAAACGCTCACCCCAGAAGAAAATATACTCGCTACCCACGGACGCAGAAGAGTTGATATTGTGCCAACCACTTATGGACGATCTAAATAACCGCGAGCCAACAATTCTCCTAGCATGACTACGCCGGCACTATCGAAAACCAACTTTTCCTTCTGAGGCGGAAGATCAAACGCTCTGATGTGAACAATACCTTGTACTTCCTTCTGAAGCCTGGCCAGTTCTGCTGTCACATCAGCGCGATTGAGCCCTTCTTCATCCGGTGGCAGCTGCTGACTGATATACCACCGCAAATCGGGTAGCAATAAATCTTCCCGGCTCTTCACAATCGTTGAACGCAACCATTTAGCCGCGTCTTTGCGATACGGGTAAAAGGCCATGTCGTTTTCGCCAACATGATAGAATACACCAGCAACTTCAACAGAGTGCCCCCTATCCTCAAGATCTTGGATGGCCTCGCGAATGAAGGTGATAAAGTCACTATAGAGATTGAGATCTTTTGCTCGAGTCCCCTCGGGAGTCCAGTCATTAATTTGCGAACCACTGTGAGTGAACTTTGCAATCGCGATGTTGGACTCATTGTTTTTCTGAAGCGACTCCGCAAAGCTCAACTCCGGCCCAAACGTGTCGTAGGGGCCTGCAGGTCCAAGTGGCTCCCAACGATTGGATTTCCTAAAACCACCTCCCAGATGGTAGCGAAAGGCAATGCGAGACTTTTCCTTAGCTAGAGATTCGTATCCTGAAAGGTCCTTCAGCTGCTGCGTAAACGCACGCTCTCCCTCCATGTTGCGATGCCCTGCCAAGATAAAGAGCTTGACCTTACTACTCGGTGAGTAAGGCCAGGCTTCGAGCCGCCTTTCTCTCGAAACCACTTTACCCAAGGAACGCAAATAGGCCTCCGCATAATTCGCTCCATGCTCCAGTTGCCCAAGCGTTCCGTAATGGTAATGCAATCCTTCGCCACCACCGATCTCGACCGCATCATGCGATGTAGGAACATATTGCACCAGTGGATCAGTATCAGCAACCGACTTCTGTCCTGTGCGAATCGCGTACATGTTATCGCGATTGTCCATGCCCCAGATCGTCTTGGTACAAAGCTCACCGATATAGAACTTAAGCTGTGGAGCCTTTAGATCACGACGCCAACTGGCGATAAATTTTTCAAGGTTCTTGCCGTAGGCAGGTTTAAAATCCTTGTCAAACATATCGTTCTCACCCTGGTGCCACATGAAGCCTTCTAGGCGATACTTAATCTGCTTTCGATCCAACTCAGCGAGCGACGAACGCACCAATTCAAGAGCCAAAGGATAAAGCTTGAAT
The DNA here is from genome assembly GCA_041178745.1 of Planctomycetota bacterium. Lineage (GTDB taxonomy): Bacteria > Planctomycetota > Planctomycetia > Pirellulales > Pirellulaceae > JAFLCP01. The sequence goes on from JBEGUT010000153.1 coordinate 2,929, forward strand.
CCATCGGGCATATCAGGATTCCAATCCTTTCCCAGCGAGGTCCCTCCCGATGCGCATTTGATAATCGCGATTGGAGATTCAACGTTTTGTGAAACGATCCGACCAAAACTTAGTTCCGGTCCGAAATAATCCGTCGTTGGTTGCAACGAGACCCAACCATCCGACGTTATCATTTCCTCGCGTCCCATTTTATAAGCGAAGAGAATATTTCGCTGAGGTTGGTCAAGACCTTCAAAAGGGGGAAAGCGATTGATGTCAACTACGCGACTATGCGTACCAACCATGTTCGATTGACCCGCGAAAATAAAAACTCGCGTGACGTCGCTTTCAGCATCTCCACACAGACCAAGTACCGGAAAAGATACGAGCAAGGCGAATAGGATTTTAATTGCAAGATTCAACGGAGATCACTTCACTTCTAAGACAATTGATTCACAAAGACATAAAATGACTGACCTTGAATGTTATTTCGCCTGCAACTGCTTGCCGGACACAGAAACATTCCCACATCCTGGTTCGGATGATGTTACCAACGCATTCCCGACGATCCAAAAGCGATCGCCCAGCTTTTGTATGAGCCCAGTAATCGTATGCTGACAACGTAACTACCTGAACAGAGAAAAACAATCGACTTGCTGGCTAAGCGAATCTACTTCGACGAAGTACCCTCCTTTCTCGATAAAACGAGAGAAACCTTCGAAATTGCTCTGAACTACGGTGAATTGGCTAACTCAACATCGACGTAACTAGCTTTTGCGAAACCCTTGTTGTTTTGAGAAGTAAAGTACATTTTCTCTATCGCGATAACATTTCAAATCCGGAAGCGCAAGACAATTGCCTCCGTGTCCTTGATAACATTTGAAATCGTCCAATTCTGTCGATAAACTAGGATGAGTCTCCTGTATTATCGCGTCTAGATAAAATGCGAAAGGAATGATGTCCGTTGTACGCCACAACTCAGATACATAATTTCGCTCGCAACTTTTTTCTTCGAAGATCACTGCCGATATCGAAGCTGACAGGTTTTGTGGTTGTTTATCTTCTAGGAATAAGCTGCTCCTGGGCCGAGGAACCACTTGAAACCTTTTTGGAAAAGCACTGTCTTCGATGCCATAGCGAGAAGAAAGAAGAGAGCGATGTGCGACTCGATCAACTCTCGCGCGATTTCAAATTAGGAAAAGACTCGCATCGCTGGGCTGAGGTTCTTGAAAAGGTCAATAGTGGTGAGATGCCACCCAAGGAAGAAGCCCGGCCTACGCAAGAGGAAATTTCATCCTTTATCACCGTACTGGATGCGCGACTGAAAGAGGGACGAGCAGCACGCATGGCCGCTCGACCTCCAGTAACGCACTATCGACTCAGTCGCAAAGAGTACCAAAACAGCGTTTATGATTTACTTGGAGTACGTTACGATCCGGCCAAGCCCGGCGAACTAAATGAAGACTCCTTATGGCATGGCTTTGAACGTATTGGTTCTGAGCTTTCTCTCTCGCCATCTCATATCGACCGTTACTACAAGGCGGCTGGTCTTGTGCTCGATCGGGCGTTAATGACCGAGGACGGTAAAACGCGAAAAGTTCAAAAGAGTGCCGCTGAACTTCGGTACAATGGCGGCAAGGAACAACAGGCGATCCTGGATCGCTTCGGCATCAAACGCCCCCTACGCTACTTGTTATTTCCTGGTCGAGTGTCCACGGCGTTAGCATCACACTGGTTCGGCCAAACAGGTCCTGAACACAGTGGACTCTACAAGGTACGTTTGCAGGCCAGTGGCATTCGACCCATTGGGGGCCAACCCGCTCACCTGAGTATCGGCAAGCCGACAGGCGAAGAGACCGTTGATAGCTTGATTGATTTTGACATCACCGCTCCAGAAGATAGCCCTCAGGTATACGAGTTCGAAGTATTTCTTGAAATGCCGATGTCGCTCGACTTCTGTGTCGTCGCCACCGATGTTGTCGACAGACGACAAGGGGCCGCCTTTCGCAATGCTCTCACAAGCCCTAACGGCTACATTTTTACTCACAGCAGCGAGACATTTCTGCTGAGTGCCAATGCACCACAGATGTTTGATGATAAAGGTAATGGGCTTTTCTCGACCGTGATTCTCGACTGGATCGAATGGGAAGGACCAATACTGACCGAGGAAGAACAGGGACGCCGCAATGGGCTTATTCCCCCAGAAGATGCAACGATCGACGTTGTCGCTGATCACTTGCAGCAATTCACCGAACGAGCATGGCGACGAGAAGTAAAGCAAGAAGAATTAGCGGATTATTTAAAGGCTTATCAAGAAGAACGCGCAGCCGGCGAGAAATTAGTGGATGCCTATCGCGTCGCACTGCAGGGTGTTCTTACATCGCGTCACTTCATCTACCTCGTCGAAGGTGATCCGACCGTTCGCAATCGCCTCACGGACAGCGAACTCGCCTCGCGACTATCGTATTTCCTGTGGAGTTCCATGCCGGATGATACTCTTTTCGCGGCGGCAAAAAGTGGCAAGCTGAGCGGTGATGGCCTAACAAACCAAATAGATCGAATGCTGGCAGACGGTAAATCAAATCGCTTTATCGATGACTTCGCGCGACAGTGGTTGCAATTGCATCGCCTCGGAATGTTTCCCCCCGACAAGAAGCTCTACCCCAACTACGATGCTTGGTTAGAAACCAGTTTGCGACGTGAGCCGATCGAATATTTCCGGGAATTATTTTCCAAAAACCTCCCAGTTGATACGTTTATCGACTCCGATTGGACCATGGCCAATGCACGGCTGTGCAACTTTTATGGACTGCCAGAACCAACTATGGGAGGCTTTCAGCGTGTTGCTTTGAAGCCAGAAGATCATCGTGGCGGCATGCTAACGATGGGAGCCGTCCTGGGATTAACCTCCGATGGAACACGGCATCGCCCAGTGCATCGAGGAGTTTGGGTCAGCGAAGCGATCTTTGGCAAGACGCCACCTCCGCCGCCAGCCAACGTAGATCCCATTACCCCCAATCCCCCAGACAGCACCAAAACTACCATCCGCCAAAAGATTGAAGCACATCGTAATAATGCCAATTGCGCAGCTTGTCATGCGAAGATCGATCACTTCGGAATCGCTTGGGATAATTACGATGCGATTGGACAATGGCGCACACGAGAAATCGTGGAAAAAGGTGTCGGCGAAGACCCTTTGATCGATGCCTCCGGAAAAATGCCGGATGGTCGCGAGTTTAAAGACTCAATGCAATTCAAGCAATTATTGCTAGCCGATCGAGAGAAAATCGCTCGTGCCTTTATCGAGCATTTGTGTACTTATGCGCTGCGTCGTGTACTGACGGTAGATGATGAAGAGGATTTAAAGGCGATTGAGCTAGAGGCGAAGAAATCGCAATATCGAGTCAGAGATATTATTAGAGCAGTTGCAGTATCGGACTTGATACGCAAGCGATAATCAAAGACAACACCAATGATTCGTTCGGATTATAAAAAACTATCTTAGGATTTAGCGAATCCTAAGACTTTTTAGAACCACAAACGACTATTGACGACAGATCAGTTCTCACCACGAATATTCAACTTACCAACGATTAGGGGCCATTCGCTATGGGAAACTTTCTTGCGCAATCCTGGCTGATCGATCGTCGACATGCTCTTCGCGCCCTGGGGAGTTGCATTTCGCTTCCATTTCTTGAGTGCATGGTACCGCTGCGTGGGGCCGAAGAACCTACAACGCCTAGGCGAAGCGCTTTTGTGTACCTTGCCAACGGCGTCCACTCGCTCAATTATCAAATTACTCAAGCGGGTAAGGATTACCAGTTCTCCCGTTCGCTCAAGCCGCTTGAAAAGCATCGCGAAGTGATCACTCCGATCAGCGGGATGCATCACCCTGGTGCCCTAGGACATCATCACAACTGCATATCGGTTTGGCTAACCGGAGGAAAACTAGGGCCTTCCGATCGTAACACGATTTCCGTTGACCAAAAGATGGCGGAAGTAACCGCCAAACATACTCGTTATCCATCGATGGAGATTGCGATCACGCAAGACTCACTTGCGTGGACAGCTGATGGAGTTCGTCTTCCTGCCATGCGCCGTTGCAGCGAGATCTTTGCATCCCTCTTTGAGGAACCCAAAGGAGGCACGGCTGCTCAAAGAAAAGCACTTCGTCGCAAAGGTAGCGTTCTCGATGCGAACCTCGCCGAGGTACGACGGCTTGAGCAAGCGATGGGCTCCACCGACAAGGGTCGACTCGACCAGTACTTGACATCAGTTCGAGAAGCCGAGGTACGCACTCGACGAGCGGACGCTTGGCTCGATACGCCACTACCCGCTATTTCAGATGCTGATCGCAGTCGCACCAATCGCGACATCGCGGCCACAATGGCTGGAGATTACTTCCGCACAGTCTATGACCTAATCGTGCTCGCCTTCCAGACCGATGTCACTCGAGTCGCCACGTTTAGCCTAGGTGGCGAAGGAGATGCATTCTCCATCCCAGAGATCGGTATCACTGAGTCGCGGCATCAGCTAAGCCATCACGGTGGTGACCCTGGATACATGGAAAAGCTTACCAAGTATGACACTTTCGCGATTGAACAATTCAGTTACTTCATCAATCGATTGCAAGAAACCAAGGACCTCAATGGGAAACCATTAATCGGTTCGACGATGGCTCTTTTTGGAAGCGGCATGTGCTACGGCCATTCTCACGGAAACGCCAACTTACCACTGGTTCTCGCTGGCGGTTCAGACCTAGGACTCAAGCATGGCAATCACCTCGATTTCAATCAGGGTCACTTCCAAGGCTATCAGCTCGATAAACCCAATGAGCACTACACTCTTTGCAGTCGTCCTGCAAATACCTCTGCCCACATGAGCAACTTGCTGCTTTTAATGGCACAGCGGATGGGCGTCGAAACCGATAAGTTTGGTGACAGTAATAAAGCGATTGATCTATGAAACTCGCATGCCAACGAAACTTGCTTTTGGCAATAGGCATCATTCCCTTGCTGCTCGGTGGCCTTGTAGCGACGGCCGAGGAACCTTTTCGACCTGAAGCAGGTAAATTTCCTCCACTGGAGAAGGCACATACTTATCGCGGTGAAGTAGTTTTCGTCGATC
>JBEGUT010000154.1:0-7999 GCA_041178745.1 Planctomycetota bacterium
GGCGCGGTCCGTGGCAACTCGAGTCGCCGAAGAACTGAACTCTAGAGTTGGTCAGTTAGTTGGGTATAAGATCCGTTTTAGCGATCAAACATCGCCTTTGAGTCTAATCAAATTAATGACCGACGGTATTCTACTGGCAGAAACCCAAAACGATCGTTTCCTCGATGCTTACGATACGATCATCATTGACGAAGCGCATGAACGCTCGCTCAACATCGACTTTCTGCTCGGATACTTGCACCGCTTGCGATCTAAGCGACCAGATTTACGTTTGATCATTACCAGCGCGACGATCGATGCAGAACGGTTTGCGGCCCATTTTACCGACGAACTCGGCGCTGCGCCAATTCTCGAAGTATCGGGTCGAGGTTATCCCGTTGAAATACGCTATCGGCCGCTGTCAACAGACCTAACAAGCACAGAGGATGACGAGGAATCGGCGCCTGATGATCCACTCTCTGGTATGGTGGAAGCGGTGGACGAATTGATCGCCGAACCGACGGGAGACATTCTCGTTTTCTTGCCAACAGAGCGAGATATACGCGAAGGTAGCCGACGATTGCGTGGGCATTTTACCCGCAGAAACTGGATGGATCGTTTTGATATTCTTCCACTCTATGCACGATTGACGGAAGCAGAACAACAAAAAATCTTTCAGCCTCATCAGAAACGACGAATCGTACTGGCAACGAACGTAGCCGAATCATCCTTAACGGTTCCCGGAATTCGTTACGTGATCGATTCTGGAACGGCGCGTATTTCTCGTTATGCGCCGAAGTCAAAAGTGCAACGGTTGCCGATCGAGCCGATCGCGCGGGCGGCAGCCGATCAGCGAGCCGGGCGCTGCGGTCGAACCGCTCCAGGTATCTGCATCAGACTCTTCAGCGAGGAAGATTACAAATCGAGAGGTCGATTTACGACTCCCGAAATCCGGCGTACGGATCTTGCAGCCGTCATTTTGCAAACCAAAGTTTTGCAATTGGGTGAGCTTGAAGAATTCCCTTTGCTCGATACACCGCAGCCCGAGATGATACGCGATGCCTATCGCACACTCAGCGAACTAGGGGCAATCGACGATCATCGAAGATTGACCCATATCGGTAAGCGTTTAGGAAAGCTGCCGGTGGATCCTCGGGTGGGACGTATGATTTTGGCCGCTGAAGATAATCAATGCTTGGCCGAAGTTCTTATCATTGCTTCCGCACTTGAGTGTCAGGATGTCAGGCTTCGCCCTGCCGAACATCAGGGAGAAGCCGATGCACAGCATGCAAAGTTCGTCGACCCTTGGAGCGATTTCCTTAGCTATCTGCGACTGTGGGACTTTTATCATGCGTTGCGTGAGAAGCATGGTAGCAGCAAGATGCAGAAAATTCTGCGGTCACATTTTCTTTCATTTCATGCGTTTCGTGAGTGGTCTGATATCCAGCGCCAATTGAGAGAAACATTGCTGGAGTCTGGAATCAAGGTGCCGGCTCGTCGGCTTCACCTTGAGCCGATCATGCCCGCGAAGAAAGTCTCTTCACCCTCAGAAAGATCGCGCAACAACTCACGACATGAGGAAGAAAATCAGAGCGACAGAAGACCTGAACGCCCTGACGAATACGAGGCGATTCATAAATCGTTGTTGACAGGTTTGCTTTCCGGAGTCGCCCATCGCGGCGAGAAGGGAGAGTATCAAGGCGCTGATCAAATCAAAATGTTTCTCTGGCCAGGCTCAGGCTTGCAGCCTTACAAGCCAACCTGGATTGTAGCTGCAGAGATCGTTGAAACATCGAGACGATTCGCTCGCTGCGTCGCAGAAATCGACTCGATGTGGGTCGAAATGCTCGCACAGCATATTGTCAAACGAAGTTATTCGGATCCACACTGGAGCAGCAAGACTCAGTCATCGATGGTATACGAGCGCGTGACATTGTTTGGTTTACCCATCGTTATTGGACGGCGGGTTCAATTAGCCCCTATTGATCCGACGATTGCTAGAGAATTGCTTATTGAAAAGGGATTGGTTGAAGGTGATCTAAAAACTAGTGCTGCCTTCGTAAAACATAATCAAACGATATTGCAATCGTTAAACGAATTAGCGAATCGAACTCGCCGCCGAGACTATGTAATCGACCCTTATGCAATTCAACGTTTCTATCAGCAGTCACTGCCGGAGGAGATTGTCGATCGAGTGTCGCTTGAGAAATGGGATCGTGCGAATCGCCCCCCTAACCTTTCGCAAGCAAAGATTGGGAATACTACGGCGACGAAAAGCAATTCGTCCTCTGTATTAGACACATCTTTGGTGCCCGCGCCACCTGCCGAAGCACCCGCAGTGTGGATGCGTTTGGAGAACTTGATTGAAACCGATGCACCAGTACCAGATGAAAACTCTTTCCCAAAACAGATTGCCATTGGAGAGAGTCGGCTACCCGTTGAATACCACTTCGAACCAGGTAGCGAGCGAGATGGAATGGCTCTGAAAGTTCCGGCGCTGTTGGTGCCGCAGCTGAGCGACGATAGGCTCGGCTGGATGGTAGAAGGATTGCTGGAAGAAAAAATCTTGGCCATGATTCGCTCGTTACCCAAGGCACTGCGGCGTAATTTGGTGCCAGCGCCTGATGTCGCTAAAGCAGTTGCCACTGAGCTTCAATCGCAATTTGCCAAACGACCATTTCTCCAAGCGGTCTGTGAGCTACTTACCAAAAGAGCGGGCGAGGCAATCAAGTCGGAGCATTTCGCCGAAGATCGGTTACCAGATCACCTGCGTGTGAGACTGGAAGTGGTCGATAACGGAGGGAAAACGGTTGCAGCTGGTAGAGATCTACCGGAGCTAAAAAAACAAATCGCTCACTTAATTCCCAAGCAGGTGGCAGCAGTGCTACCTACTGCCAGCGGTCCTTGGCAGCGAAGTAAACTGACCGAGTTAGATGTCGACTCGATACCTGAATCAGTGACGGTCGATCGAGGTGGTCTAAAAATCATTCTTTATCCAGCTTTAGTAGACGAAGGGGAAAGCGTTGGATGGCAATTGGTAGAGACCAAGGATGAGGCGAATCGCTTGTCGCAAAAAGGATGGGTACGATTAATTGCGATCAAAGAGAAACGAGAAATTAAAAAGCAGTTAGCTCATTTTCCGCAGTGGAGCAAGATTCAACTGCAAGCCGTTACGTTGATGAATGGCGAAAAGCTGCAGCAAGCGTTGGGCGATATTTTAATTCGGCGCGCGTTTCTGGAAAAAGAGAGCGAGATAAAGACGAAGACAGAGTTCAATAAACGAATTCAAGAATCGACCAGGCGACTTTCAGTTGCAGTTCAGGAGATGGCGACCTGGTTGCCACAGCTGTTCGAAAAGTATCATCAGGTTAGGTTGAAGCTAGAAGATGCTCCGAAGCCATGGGAAGAGAGCACAGTGGATATGCGCGAGCAACTGAAATGGATGCTCAGCGAGCGTGGACTGAAGGAAGTACCTTGGAAGTGGTTGCAGCATTACCCGCGATTTCTGAATGCGATGATCCAGCGATTCGACAAATTGCGAACAGGTGGGCCGGCTAAAGATAAAGCGTTGATGCTGCAGGTACACCGATTCTGGAAGGATTGTAAAACGCGTTGGGATTCGACCACATCACCGGCGACTCCTGGTGGTGAGACGCCTTTGGAGACGTACCGCTGGATGATTGAGGAATATCGTGTTTCGCTCTATGCCCAAGCGCTTGGCACATCACTTCCCGTTTCCGAAAAGCGTCTAGAGCAAATCCAGAAAAGTCTGTTGCAATAGTAGAGTGTATAAGCGGTCTCCAAAAACCCCCTTTCCGCAACAAGCGTCTCACTACCACTTCACGGCGCACACATCCAGCAACCTGACCGCGCAATACACCGCGAGCCTGACTTCGGGCCGAAACCCACTCCAACCGCAACCATTCAAAAAAACGATAAATATTGAATTGACCTGACGATTCAATAATTATAGCATACTTTGAACGGTGGTAAAAAGCCGATGAAAGTGAGGTCTGCTTGGTCCAGTCGCAACAACCGATTGAAGATGTATTCCATATTCGCCGACGCGAGGATTTTGACCTGTTCTGTTCCCCGATACGGGCTTCGATTCTGGAGTACCTGATCGCTTTCGGGCCGATGTCGGCTCGAGAAATCGCTGCTCGGATAGGCCGTTCAGCGGCCCTTACCCACCATCACGTTGGGATTTTGCTCCGGGGCGGGTTGCTACGAGAGGTCTCGCGTGAAAAACGGGGAAAGCACATCGAGCGTAGATTCGCGATCAGTACGGAGGTGTGGAAGTATGACTTCGAAACCGATCCGAAAGCGATTGCCGAAGGGATGTTGAGAATCGCGCGCACTTGGGGACGGCATTCGGAGCGTTTGTTGGGAAGGGTGCTGAGTCGTAGCAAAGGTCCGTCCCTGGGCATGCAGAGACTTGCGACGATACGGGCTGAGACGGGTCGTCTTAGCGAAAAATCCGCCGAGGCGGTACGAGAGCACTTGATGGCGATACGCCGAATCTTCGAGCGAGATCGAAAACGCGGCGAAGGTGAAGTTTATCAGATCTTTTGGTCCTACTTCCCACTTGAACACGCTGGGCAAACGCCTGCATCAGACATGAAGGCCTCTCCCAAATCGAAGGTAAGAAAGAAGCGGAAAATGTTAGCAGTAACTGATCGAAAAAAGCGTACAACGCGAAACACAAAGTCGAAGAATTGAGTCTTGTTGGTGGATTATGGCTTACAGATTAAGCCAACAGTTCTCTTGCGTTGGAATTGATAGAAAGTGGATTCGGTATTTTCTTGTTTGTTATTTTAAATTCAAAAGAAAGGGGAGTTTCATGACTTCGTTGTACATGAACAAAAAGCAAGAGTTTCCCCCTTGCTTTTACTCCTTGCGGCGTTTGCTTTCATCGCAGCATTTATGCCGCTTGCCGAGGCAGTACTCCTCATTCTATTGGCGGGTCTGTTTGCAATGTCGGTGAAGCAAAAAGTGTAAGCGTCGCGATCGCCATTCGAGACCAAGGATGATTGAAAGCGATTAGTTTCAATAAAATGTAGCAACCATCGCCAATTAATGCATTTTGCCAACGAATTAGCATGGGGCGTTTATTCTCTCGAGATGAACTGGATTTATGATAGAACTTGTCATTGAAAATTTGTCAAAACGCTATCCCAACGGCGTACAAGCGTTGGATTTAGTTTCGATGCGAATACCGTGCGGTATGTTCGGGCTTCTGGGTCCTAACGGTGCAGGCAAGTCGACATTAATGCGAACCGTAGCGACGTTGCAGGATGCTGATAGCGGATCGGTAAAGCTTGGCGACTTGGATGTACTCAATGATAAAGCTTCTGTGCGAAAAGTCCTGGGTTATCTACCGCAAGAGTTTGGTGTCTATCCGCGAACTAGTGCCACCGAACTGCTTTCGCATCTAGCGGCACTTAAAGGAATTCCTTCATCGCAGCGCAAAGAAGTGGTCGGGGCGATGCTGCAACGAGTGAACCTGTACCAACATCGAAATAAGGCAGTCGCAAGCTATTCAGGTGGAATGAGACAGCGATTTGGTATCGCCCAAGCGCTACTCGGCGATCCTAAACTACTTATCGTCGATGAACCGACAGCAGGTCTAGACCCAGGCGAGAGAAACCGATTTTACAATTTGCTCGCAGAGGTGGGAGAGAGTGTTGTTGTGATTCTCTCGACTCACATCGTGCAAGATGTGAAAGAACTTTGTACTCAAATGGCGATCATTGATCAGGGCAAATTGCTATTTCACGGAACTCCGAGCGATGGCGAGAAATCGCTATCGGGCAAGGTATGGCAAAAGTCAGTTTCTAAAGTTGAACTTGGAGAAGTGCAGAGTCAGTACCGTGTGATATCTACGAAGCTGGTCGCTGGAAGACCCTTGGTGCATATCCTCAGCGAAGAAAACCCTGGAAATGGTTTTTCGCCAGTTGATGCTGACCTCGAAGATGTCTTCTTCTCTACGCTGCAGAAAGTGGCATAATGTTTAAAGAAATTTTTCTCTTCGAATTGCGATATTGGCTACGAGGATGGATGCTCTATATCTTTGTAGCCATCATGACGCTGTTATTTTTTGCAGCGGCTAGTTCAGATCAGGTACAGGTAGGCAGAGCGTTCGGAAATACTTTTCGAAATGCTCCTTATGTCATCCAGTCCTTTTATGCCTCAGCGAGCATTCTAACCATCTTGATGGTCACTGCTTTTATCGACTCGGCAGCTTCTCGCGACTTTGCGAGCAAGACGAGCGAAATCATCTTTAGCAAGCCGATCTCCAAGGCATCCTATGTTCATGGGCGGTTTCTCGGAGCGTTTCTCATCTCGATGTTGCCTTGCCTAGGGGTGTCTTTGGGATTGATTTTGGCAGGCTTCATGCCCTGGAATGATCCTGTGCAGTGGCGCTCGATCGACTGGGCTGCGCACTGGAAAAGCATCGCTATCTTTGTCATCCCCAATAGTTTTCTGCTCGGCGCAATCGTATTTGTGATCAGCGTTCTTACGCGAAGTACTTTGTACTCCTTCATGGGCACATTAACGGTGCTGGTGGTTTATATCATCGCTGGGACTTATCTGGAGGATATGGAAAACCAAAACCTTGCTTCTTTAATCGACCCTTTTGGCTTCGGTGCGTTCAGTGTTGTCACCAAATACTGGTCGGTGGAAGATAAGAACACACTATCCGTTGGCTTGGATGGATTGATCCTGAATAATCGGCTGGTTTGGATCGGTATCGCAGGACTTATCTATACGATCGGTTACTCTCTCTTCTCGTTCGTCGAAAGAAACGCGACTAAAAAAGCGACCAAGACATCGGCAAAGAGTGTCGAGTTCAAGCCCGCTACATTCGCAAGATCAACGGACTCCATGGTCGTATCGCCATCGGCAGGGAGACAATTCCTGAGCTATTTCAAGAACGATGTCTTTGGTGTGATCCGAAGCACGGTTTTTCTAGTTCTGTTGGCAACAGCTTTCTTAAATCTGATTCCTGCGGTGTGGTACAGTTCGACTGAGGGATATGGTCTGACCTCTTTTCCAGTGACCTATCATCAAGTCGAGGTGATTCGGGGAGCCTTGCTGATATTTATCATCTCGATTATCACCTTTTTTTCTGGTGTGTTGGTATGGCGAGATCGCGATGCAAAATTCCATGAAATAGTTGGTGCGCTCCCCTACCCCACTTGGGTTTCGTATTTATCGAAACTACTTACCTTGTTGCTTATCATCGCTCTGCTATTCAGTTGTGGAATCGCAGTGGCAATCGCATCACAGTTGGCATCGGGTTATACACGATTGCAGCTTGATGTTTACCTTAAAGAGCTGCTGGTAATCGATTTTGCAAAGATGGCCTTTCTTGCAGTACTCGCGTTGCTGATGCATGCTATCTCTCCCAACAAATACATCGGCTATTTTCTTTTCATCATGGCCGTAGTAGTGAATGCCTTTTTATGGGATTTGTTAAGAGTTAATTCGTTGTTGCCTCGGTTTGGGCGAATCCCATCGCACATCTATTCGGACATGTTTGGATTCGCGCCCTATGTAACTACTCTCACCGCGTTCATCATTTATTGGTCGCTGTTTTGCTTGATCCTGGGATGGGTCACGGTTCGAATCATTCACCGCGGAGTCCATCAGCCGTTAATGCTTCGCTGGAATCGTGGAATCAAAAATGCCACTGCAGGTTCCTGGAGCTTTCTGACCGTTGCATTCCTGCTGTGGGGTGTTGTTGGTAGCGTTCTTGCCTATAACACGCTGGTTATCAATAAACCGATCAGTTCAACGCAGATGGAAGAACGACAAGTTAGCTACGAGAAGCAGTATAAAAAGTATAGTGGTCTGACATTGCCGAGTATCAGCGATATCAAGTACGAAATCGATATCTTTCCGGAGCAGCGTAAGTTAAAGATGAAAGGTAACCAAGAATTGGTGAATTCATCCCAAACGGACATTGAAACGCTGTTTATTAACTCAAATCCTGAGTATCAGAGTTCAGTGACTATTG
>JBEGUT010000155.1:0-7939 GCA_041178745.1 Planctomycetota bacterium
CCGTGTGCTTCGTCGAGCCTCCCTCCGCCTAGCACCGTGCGATTGCTACCAATCCATCGCTCTACAAATCCGAGATGTCCACCCCACCTCGATTTGCAAAATCGAATTGAGCCAAGTCCGTCAGCTTTCTCAACACCCATATCCTCAACACGACCAATGCCTTGATAACTTTTGATAGGAACGATTGGATCATCAACAGCAACCAGCAAGTCCACACCCAGCTGAATACTCTTCAGCCACCTCTTGGAACTCGATTGCTCATAGTATTCGTCAGCGGAAGAAAATCCCGATAACGGCGCAGTGTACCATCGATCGAATTCGCGAATAGTTCGCGCCGATTGAGACCTCAACAAGGACTTCCACTGCGGCCACAATTCAATCTTTCTCTGCAGATGGCGATTGAGAAGCTTCAAGAAATATGCTGAGTAGAGACGCCCTGTACCACGTTCCATTGCATCGGCTGCCAAACGCAAGTCGATAGGTGGTGCGACCGCCACCGCATGTCGTAAACATGCACCATCCACGCGATCACGGAAACTACCACTACCCAACTCACCAAGAAACTTCAAAACCAAATTACCCCCTAAAGAAAAACCGGCTAGCGACATCCACTGTGGCTGGAAATTCTTCTCAATCCAACCAACCGTATCCGCGATATCCGAAGTGAGCCCCGCATGAGGCGGCTTGTAGGCCCACTCCTCCCCTGCCCCACTACCGCGAAGATCGAGACGAAAAACTCGCACCCCCATTTCCCGCAGTTGGCTTGCGATTCGAACCAGATAGCCGCTGCGATGGCTTCCACCCAGTCCATGAATCAACAAGGCGACGCGGCCACAGAAAGGGTCTTCATTTGCAGCTTGCGAAGGTAAACCCAAGCGGGGCAGATCCTCGTGAAGAGCCAAGGCCTCTCCATCGATCGTCGGAATACGGTGAACTTTCGTCAATTCACTAACGCAATCCACCTGCCCGGTAGTCCCCAAAAACGTCTGCAAATGTCGGCTACGAAGCCACCATCGAGGTCGAAAATCATCCATTATGACTGTTTCAACCACACCGTTTCGATTACCTTTTGCAACTAGCGTCAAACACTTCCATCCACTCACTCATTTCAAAACATCACAACTGCCATGTCGCTGCTCGTTGTCGGCTCTGTAGCCTTTGACACCATCCACACCCCCACCGCCGAAAGAGACCGCGTGCTCGGCGGATCCGCTGTTTACTTTTCTTATGCCGCTAGCTTCTTCACCCCTGTGCGGCTGGTAGGAGTCGTCGGCGAAGATTGGCCCAGCGAACACACACGGATGTTGCAGTCGCGTAATATTGACACAAGCGGATTGGAAGTGAAACAGGGTGGCAAGACTTTCTTCTGGAAAGGTCGCTACAAACCGAACATGAACGATCGAGATACCCTCGAAGTCGACCTCAATGTGTTTGGCGAATTCAATCCGGTGCTACCTGCTCAATTTCGCGATACTCCTTTCGTCTTCCTCGCTAATGCTGCCCCAGCTGTTCAATTGAAAGTACTCGAGCAGACCCAGAATCCAAAAATAGTATTCGCCGATACAATGGATCTTTGGATCAATACCGCCCAACCCGCTTTGCGCGAACTCTTAACCAAAGTTGATGGCCTTGTTCTTAACGACAGTGAAGCTAAGCTGCTGACTGAAAAAGAAAACTTGATTGAAGCGGGACGCGCGGTTCAAAAACTGGGACCTAAATATGTCGTGGTCAAGAAAGGTGAACATGGCGCTATTTTCTTCGAACCCGAAGGAGTCTCCGTCCTCCCAGCTTTTCCAACCGACCGTGTCGTGGACCCAACTGGTGCTGGCGATAGCTTCGCTGGTGGAATGATGGGCTATCTCGCCTCAACGGGCAAAACAGACCCTCAGTCGCTGCGTCGCGCATTAGCCTATGGAACGCTGGTTGCAAGTTATAACGTCGAGGATTTCAGCCTCGATCGCATGAAGCAAATTGAACGAACTGATTTAGATCGTCGGTTCGACCAATATCAAACCATGCTACGTATCTAGATATGTAATCTCCGCATTTGCGATTTGAATCCAAACGAGAAACGTCCGGCGTAGGGAATCTCGCTAGAGATCCCTAACGCCGCAACTTGGTAATCGTTTAGTGAACAAAGAGATTTAACAATCTCCAATAACTCAGAATATAACGGACTAGACATTGCGCCGTAACTCATCGCACCAATACAGCAATTGATCCTGCCTGGCAACAGTCAGAACGTCTCTTGTGTGTTTCCATACTTCCGAGTTTTCCCATTGCAAATGTCGGCGATAATCCACCGTAACTTGCGAACACTGCCGACAAGTCCTAAGAAACTCATGCACCGAATCGCGAACAACTTGATCGCTAACGTTTGACAAAGCGCGTTCGATATTCCAGGTCACAAAATCAAACGGTGTCCAATCGGCTCCTTCTCCCACCAGGATATGCTGATGAAAATGTATCTCTCCTTGATAACGATGATGCGATAGCAGATTCTGTAACGCTGGATGAATAAAGTAGAACTCAGAATAGGGCAAAATGGTTGCTACTTCGGTTATCAAATGATGCGGCTGCCTAAATCGCTGCTGCTTCCGATCGGTCAGCGAATCTCGAACCAGACAACCTAATAAGCCAGTCAAATAAAGATCGCGAAACGGATGATTCAGTTCGACTTGAGCATCGTCGTAAAAACCTAAATCCTCTCGCGCGATTCCATTAAACCTCGCGCTAATATGCTCCACCTCTGTGCGCGACAGAATGTTGCTGGGCAGACTATCCAAGAACGACTTTCTTAAATCGACATCCTTTAAACACTGCAAAAAGGCTCGCATCTCATCAAAAATATTCATCACCAAACCCGAGGTGCTGGACTGCGCCACCGACTGGCAGAATTTAGTTTCCGATAACTGACTTGAACTGGCCGCGAGCCCAGAGGCCAGCACCACCAAGTCTCTCGGTCTCCCAAACGTGTGACGCTTCATCAAGTCGAAGACATCTTCAGGCATTGAACGACGAGGATGACGAATCGTATTAAGTCCAACAAATTCTTTGAAACTCTCTCTCCGCTCGTACTCCCGAGCTAGCTTATCCAGCATCTCTTTTAAATCTTCGTCGGTGTACTGCAAGATACTGGAAGCACCCATGAGATTTGCTTTGATATCTGAATGATAACTAACAAATGCTTCTTGACGTATGGTGCAATAGATGCGGACATGCCGATTCGTGTTCATCAACTCCCAAGCGGCATCGATCAGCCCAGCTTGCACGTGAATCCACATCTTGGTACCAAACCGACTGACTGCCTGGTCGACCTTATCGATAAAAAAGTATGTTGCAGAATGAATGCGACGAAATTTTCTATCCAAGAAATTATTCGTATCGTCTAGCAATTGATTCAGCGTGTTTAAATTCAAATCGATTAGTTTTTTAAATACCAGAGTCGGATCCTCACGTTCTCCCTGAAGCATCTTCTTCAGCGATTCCGGAAAACTCTTCAACGATTCTTCATCGTCTGGCTGCATGATTCCGCGATGATGCGAAAGCGCCGATATCCGCAATGCCATCACCCACAAACGCTTCGCACTTGTTTGATTGCTGAGAAAATCCTCGTACTCCCGTCCAATCTCCTTCATGTCCTCCATGAAATCGAGCAACGGATTACTATGAGGTATCAAGCACAAAGGCTGATCATTAGGACGGTTCTGATACTCTAACGTCAGCTTATGGCGTTTGAACGAAAGAAGAAGAGTTTTACCTAATCCTTTCGTACCAATAAGAAAATACTTGCCGCGATAGGAAAGGAACTCGCGCACAACATCGTTTTCGTAAACCACCCGAGGCAGCTCATCGAGGTCGACTTGATAGGCGTCCGTCGCCCATTGCTTTCTGACAGCACGTTCTGAGCTTTTAGGTATTCGCCCTCCCGACCCCTGAGACTTAACACCACATCCTGCTAATGTTCTCTTAATACTTTCAAAGGTAGCCGAAGGATTGCGTTTGTCCCAAGCAATCGGTGTGATACCTCCCAACAAAGACAACCATTTGGGCGAATAAAACTGCAATTCCTGATCGGTGATATCTATCAATACGGGTATCACTGGAAGACCCGTTCTTTCCGCTTGACGCAATTCACTTTCGAATTCCAAACTTGCCAGTGAACCATGAGATATCAAAGCAATGAAAGAATACGATCGCCCTATCGCATCGACAACCTGCTGGGTGCTAGAGATTCCAGGCAAGGCATCGTTCTGAAAATACCAACTGTTATAGCCGCCACGTTCCAAGGACTTCTCAAGGACGCCAGCTACATGGGAATCGTCGTTTGTATTGCTGATGTACGCAGCAATTCTCTTCGATTCCGGGATTGATAAGGGAACACGCAACGGCCCATCGGTTGCATCGATTGCTGCAGCAAAATCAGCTACGAAGGCCTTACAGGATGGATAGCGAGTCGCTGGTTCCTTTCTCAATGCTTTTTTGAATACCTCTGCGAGTGCTTTGGGTACGAGGATACCATGCGATTCCAAATCCGGAGGCATCGTGTGCCGATGATCCCTCAGTAGCTCCGAAAAATCCCTACCCGTAAATACAGGGATACCCGTCAACATTTCGTAAGCGATCACCGCCAATGAGTATTGATCGGAAGGAAAGCCCGTTACATCTCTAGCTGCCTGCTCAGGTGAAGAGTAAGTTGGAGTACCGCTATAGACACGGCTGCTGATCGATGCAGCAACGCGCTGTGCTAATCCGAAATCCAGTATCTTGGGTTGGCCAGCCAAGGTAAAGCAGATATTCTCCGGTTTTAAATCGCGATGAATAATTCCCATACTGTGCGCGTGATCGATCGCTTCTGCCAAAGGTCTCAAAATCAATAATGCTTCGTTCGCTGGAAGGCGTTTACGCCGACGAAGCACCTGTCGCAAGGTCTCTCCCTGAACGTACTCAAACACAATAAATCGATGACCGCAATGACTATCATGACCGAATACGGTCGCGATTCCCACATGCTGAAACGGTGCGCTAAAACTCGCTTCCTCTAGTAACTTTCGTTCCTCAGGACGACTGGTGTGTCGAGTCCAATTCAAAACCTTCAAGGCCACATCACGATGGAGATTCTCGTCGCGGCAGTGAAATACCTTCCCCATACCCCCAGCACCCAAGCGACTAATGACACGATACGTACCACCGATCAAAGTACCAGGAACAAAAATACGTAAAATCGGATCCCAGGCATCAACGGCCAGTGGATTGATGACCTGATTGTCTTCTGCCAAAGTCACATAACTGGTCGTATCATCAAATAAATTTGCAACTTCTTCAGCCATCGCTTCACACTAATTTCGAAATCATCTCTTTAGATTTTAAATCCAAAAATAAGACAGTCGTCCTACTCACTGTCGAACCATGCGCAGAGGTCCTGAAAATCAACAGATTACGACCTCTTCTCGAAACTGATTTATTGACACCTCCCAATGTATCCTTCTCAAAAGTCTTTTGCATCCTTTTACTTCTCGAATCCTACCGCTACGTTACCACATCGAGGATTTTTTAAGGTGCATCGTAAACATCAAGGTACGCTATCTAAGTTTTTTTATAAAACCGATCGTCAAAACCTAATTGCTTTTACTTCCAAGACTTGCAAATTCTTAAAAGAAGTTGCTCTAATTTCCAGATGTTGTTCAAGCCCGAAGTTTTTTTACGTCACGTTGTTTTAATTCAGAAGATTTTTTGCATACCATCCCATGCCTGACTCAATGGATACATCCCTAAGACGCCAGGAAGAAGATTGGCTAGACATTCTGGAAGGTGATATACATAAAGACTTGACGATCGATGCTTCCTTGCCGATGCAGCTCAAGAGTTATCCCTCAGTCCTCGTGAAGCGTCTCCATCAATACCCTGGCGCGTTGACTGATTCAGTAACCGCTTCGGCGATTTCGAGTTGTGTCAGCCTGACACTGCATGCCTGGAAATGCTACGTCCAAAAATTTCAGGACGAGATTACACCCGATGAACTATTTCAGCATCTATCCCATCTACCACGCTTGGCAGATTTCCTTCTGGCAGCAAATTTATCCGACTCCTTCGTTCAGCGATTCCCATTTCTGGCAAGGAATGAATTACATGATCGAATCCGGTTTGCAGATGGGGCTTCGAAAGACGATTATCGCGATCGATTCGGGATCAATTTAATCGAGCCTCAACATCTTCTGTGGCTGATCATCCAACCGCTTCACCTGTCTGCATTTATTTCGCTACCAACATTTCCATTGACTGGCCGCTTCGACATCGGTAGGCAACAAAGCCGCGAAATGCCTGCGGTTCATTTAAGCTCACAAGGACATGAGCGGCGATTGGTCATTGCCAACAAGACCGACGTAAGAGCCTGCAGCCGTCACCAATTGATTGTGTGTCCGCTGACACCTCATTTGGCATACGTTAAAAACTGCAGCGATTCGATCATGGTACAGTTCGGTACATTCACCAATTCAGTCCCACAAGCTCCTACCCTTGTGCTGGCCGATTCAGGAGATCCCATCCCTTCCACTTCTACCGACTTCGCTCTTGCCGGCCACTGCCTCCCTCCCGGCAAATCCGTTCTATCAAAATTCCCATTCACTCTTTATCTACCCACGATTGCCCTCGGATTCAATTCAGCCGAAAGCCCTCTTCCTTTTTAAACTTTTTCTTTCCGTAAAACTTACAGCAATCATCCGTAGTGGAGGTTGCCAAACCTCCTCTTTCGCCTCAAGTGCTCACCGCTTTGCAACCTCAAGGCTTTTCGCGAGCGCGATCCATTACACCGGATATCTTCGCTGCGCGTAACGATCAGTCATCGTTCGACACCATCAATCCTCTGACTCCTTTTCATCCTCAACACATTGCTCAAAGATTTCACGAATTACATCCATACGTCGTTGAATCGTTTTCGTCGAAACTGGTCGACCATACTGTTTCTCGAAGCGATCACAGATCGTTTCATAGCTGTCACCATTGAGTCTGGCCATCAATACTTCGCGGTAACTCGGTGGATTCGCAACACGCTCAGACTCCAACCGAACGAGCAAGACATTGAGTAACTTGGTAGCCTCTTCCGCATCTTGCTCATTTGGCTCTTGAACAAGATCTCGCAACACGTCCTCAGGTAAAACTTGGTTTTCCGGTACCCTCTCCTCGCGCCGAATATCACGTCGTTGACGTCGCCAATAGCGTACTCGACGATTGATCTTGTGCTTGGTCATCACGACCAACAGCCCCCAAAACATCCGCTCATCTTCGACTTCAATCCCTCCAGTTCGCATCCCCAGTGCTGCAGATTTCAGTACACTCTGAGCGACATCTTCGCCATCAAACCTTCTCACAAAGTCAGGCCCAATTCGATGATCGGCGTAGCGAGCAATCTTTTCCAAATAGATCGCAATCAACTCATTTTCCGCAGCCCTATCCCCAGCTCGACATCGGCTCAGCAGCTCCTCAACATCCATCCATCACCTCTCCCTAGTAGAAATCGTGACACACCTTAAACGCCCCCTCAAAGTGCCCCTGAGCACCTCAAAGACCGTTTAATTTCCAAAAAAATCAGATTCCGAAGGTTTTTGGCTACGAAGTAGCAATAAACTCTTTGCAATTTATCTCTTGGTATCCGAAGATTATTAATAACATTTATTTGCGAATATGACTTATCAAAGTCGCTTCTTCAAGCCGAATCGGGCAACTCGGCTTGCAAGGTGACGAATCGTAACAGGGCTTCGAATCCGGTTTAGTGAGCGGATCTTTTCAGGGACACGGGAATCTGCTTCACCAATGTTTTCAAAGGCTTAGGCCTATGTCCTCCGACTCTAAATCGATGCTCGACTCTTCGTCAGTTGCAAGCGAAATTCCTTCGTGCAATCCTGTTCAGCAACACGCATTGGCTAAGCTTCCGCAATTGCTT
>JBEGUT010000156.1:0-7920 GCA_041178745.1 Planctomycetota bacterium
GAGGCACGATAAGTGTGCACTGCGATTGGCGATTGTAAGTCGGGATGGAAAGATGAGTAGACCAAAACTAAAATCGGCGCGGCGAAAATTCTAACGAGTTCTTAGAAACAATCAGCCACGCCGAGGAGTCTGCGTTTTTCGTAATAAAATTAAAACACTTTTACGGTGCTTTGGCCGTCTTCAAGGTTTCAGCAAGCGTTACTTCTTTTCCATCGTGCTTGAGACTTTCCTCGGCAGCCGACATGAAGGCGTAGATCTCAAGCGATTCTTCGGCTGAGACGGGAGGTTGTCCGGTGCGGAAGAATTTCACGATCTCCACAACCAACGGGCGATAGCCATCGAAGGCCCCAACATCGAACTCACCTTGATCGCTTTTTGCTTTGCCTTTGTAACCATCTCCTTCTCGAAACTCGCCGATACGGCCATCTTTCCAGACACCTCGGGCAACGATTTTCCCATCGACCTTTTGGCAAGTAACCTTTTCACAGCCTGGTCCCAGAACCGTAAACAACGATTCGCAACCGTGAATGCCATACCAATAGAGCATCGGATGAGTCGCTTCGAGCGATGCGGGGCTGGTTGTCCAAGCTTCGCTGATCTTTCCGATTTCTCCATTGCGCGCTTTTAGCGACAGCTTGGAGAAGCGAAGGGCAGATGAGGTGAAAACGGGTACTTTGGTTTGTGCGGAGAGTTCGCAGATCTTGATGGCATCTGTTAGTGAGCCTGCCACGGGCTTATCGATAAAGGTTGGCTTGCCAGCTTTCAGGCAAGGAATCAGCTGCTCGAGATGAGGGCGACCATCATTCGTTTCGAGAAGGACTGCATCGCAGCGTTTTAGCAGTTCGTCGATCGAGTCGACGATCTCGACTCCTAACGCTTTCACTTTTTCGGTGTAGGAGGGAATGCGTTCGTAACTTGACTTGATATCTTTGCTGCCATAAGGGTAAGCGGCAACAACACGGCAGTTGGCAACTTCGGGTGCCGCATTGGCTGCATTGAGAGTTTCGGCAAAGGCAATGGAATGCGAAGTGTCCAGTCCGATAAGTCCTACTTTAATCACTTTGTCTGCAGACTTTGTTTGGCTTGTTTCCGCTTGTGCGCGGCATGTTAATGGAAGCCCCAGCGTAAGAAGGCTAGCCATGGCGAGAGGAATGCAGAAGGATGTAAGCACCCATCTGCGTGAATAGGTCAAGATTTGCGGGAAACTGTTTTGGGATTGAGGTAGGTAGGACATTGGGATGGGCCGTGGTACAACAGTGGGAAAGGGTAAAGCCAACAATTGGGAGCTTCCGTAATTGGAACGCTCGAGAGCATGATGAACCAATTTGATGACAGACGCAAGCAATGACACGATTTGAACATATTCGCCACCGGCCGCCATCACCGCTGGATCAACCGCGAGAAATGATTTTGGCCCTTGCTCCGATGCGAAGCAATGTAAATCTTAGCCGTATTGTGAGATTAGCGGGATGTTCTGGGATTACCCAGGTTGTGCAAATTGGGCCTGGTAAAATCGATTTGGAAATTGCACGAGATGCATTGGAAGTGGTGAAGGTCGATCAGCGACGATCATTGCCCCCGGTGCTGCAAAAATACAAGCAAGAAGGTTATCAAATCATCGGTTTAGAGCAGACGACAGGTTCGGAGTGTATCTTCGAATTTCAATTTCCAAGAAAATGTGTTTTGGTGGTTGGGAATGAACGGGATGGTTTATCGCAAGACGTCCTCGACGAGTTGGACCGTGTGCTTGAAATTCCCGTTTATGGTAGGCCTTACAGTTACAACGTGGTAACCGCGACGGTGATGGCCGTTTATGAGTATTGTAAACAATTTCCCCGAGGATAGCTTCCGGCTCACTTGGAGCCTTTCGGAAGGGATCTTCATTTAAGGATCACGTGCTGATGGTTGTTAATCATCGAGTTGCTGTCGATATGCCCCGTTCTAGTTTCGTAGCTACTGCGATCGGAATGATTTTATTCGCAATCGTGAGTGATAAGTTTACGTCGCAGTTGAGAGGAGATGAGTTGGAGGCCAAGGGGCCTTCGATGCAGGCGTTTGCCATCGCCGGTGAACCTTTTGGAATCGCGACCATTGAGATTCCACTTCCGCCGCCGACCACGGACGCTGAACCCAACTTTCTTGTCTTTGAGAAAAACTTACGCGCATTTTATCCTGCGTTTTCAGTCCGCAGTGTGGAGTTGGAATTGAAGGCGATTCCACCATCTTCGCGAAGAATTGGTCAAGGGCGAATCATCGAGCGATTGAGAAACTCGATTCGCGAAATGCAAAAATTTAGAGTCGATCCACAGGTGGCTAGAATCAGTTTTTTATTTAAAGGGGACCAGCCGCTGGAGATTCAGTTAGTCGGTACTGTACCCCAGCGTCTGACGATTCCGGTAGAACGCGACAAAGTAGCAGATCGCGACTTAGCGATGGAGAGTTGGTGGAAAGATTACTTAGCCTCTACGCACAAATCGCTTGATGGGGTTTCGTTATATTCATCTGTGCCAGCTTATTTGGCGAATATGCTGCACCGAAGAACTAATTTTTCTCCAACTCCTAAAGAGTATTTGAGCCAACAACCACAGAAAAAGGTTTTCGCAGATTACTTGAAGAACTTTGATTCTCGCTTACTCGATACGCTCAAGTTGTTGGGAGGCATTGAAGAAAAAAGGTTAGAAATTCTAAATGAATTACTCGGCAGTGGTCGCGATACGGACGCGAAGTATGAAGTACCGGTGTGGGAAAAGCTGAGTCGTCAAGGCGTGATCGAAGCGGAGAATATTGCTGTTGATGTTCCTGTCGAACCGCTTGCAAAGTCGATACCGCCGGAGTGGTTGTATCTTCGTTTTGGGAGTTTTTCGAACTATCTGTGGTTTCAATCGCTGACGGATCGCAATGGTGGTGATGTTGCTCAGATGTTTAGTTTGAAGGGGGTGTCGTTCAATACAACCAAACGAATCGAGACATTGCTCAACATGCGACTGAACACACTTGCGAAACTATTTGGTGACGCGGTGATTGAGGATATGGCGATAGTGGGTCGGGACTTGTATTTGCAGGAAGGGCCGAGTATCGGCGTACTGTTTCGAGCCAAGAATCGACTGTTGCTGCTGTCGTCGCTTCAGTCGGATCGTTCTACTGAAGCGAAGCGTCGCGCTGGAGATGGTTGCAAGATAGAGACGATGAAGATCGCGGGACGTGAAGTTTCTTTTCTATCAACTCCCGATATGCAAGTGCGTTCCTATTTGGTCGCTGAAGGCTCGAACTTGCTGGTGACTTCATCGCGGGCGATGGTAGAGAGATTCTTTGAGGTTGCCGATGGTTCAACTTCAATGGCCGATACAGCCTCTTTTCGTTTATCGCGACAGATTCTGCCTGAAAAAAATCAGTATTCCATTTTCGCTTATCTATCTCCCGAATTTTTAGAAGGTTTAATCAGTCCGCAGTATCAGATCGAAGTGCGGAGACGGTTGGAAGCTTTAGCGCGACTTGATTTGGTAGAGATGGCACAGTGGGTTGCGAAAAGTGAAGGACTCGAAGCGTCGGGACTGAAAGAATTGCAGGAGGCAGGGTTGTTGCCCTTGGATTTTGAGTCGCGAGCTGATGGTGGTAGCACGGTTGTCGTTGGTAGCGATTGGCAAGATTCAATTCGCGGAGCGCGTGGTTCGTTTGTGCCAGTTGCGGATATCGACCTTGGGCTGATAACGGCAGAGGAGAAAAATCGCTATGAAGAGAGTTCGAATTATTTTCGCGAGCAATGGAAGCAGATGGATCCGATACTGGTGGGGATTCGAAGGTTTGCGGATCCTCAGAAAGCGAATCGGGAACAGGTTGTGGTCGAGGGTTATGTCGCTCCCTTTATCAGTGACAAATATGGTTGGTTAGCGGACATTTTGGGGCCACCAACCGATGAGTCGATTGTACTGCCCAGCGATGACATCGCTAATCTCCAAGTCTTCCTGCGCGGTGCTCCTGGTTCTTCGATGCCTGACCATCAACTGTTTGTAGGCATCAAAGATGTGCAGCCACCCGATCCAGCCGAAAACCAAGGACTGTTGCGAACACTAATTGCCCTTCAATCATTACCAGGCTACGTGGGCGCTTGGCCTGCACCTGGTTTGCTGGATTTGATCTTTCCCACCATTAACAATCGAGAGAACGCCGATGGGTTTTCCAGGATTTTACTTGGTTTGTGGCGTTGGCAGGGAAGTGGCTTCAGTATTCTTTCTTTCGATCGCTCGATACTCGAGCGGGCGGCAGCCACCGTCAAGCCTGAGCGCGTGGATAATGCGGCCCAGGTTCGGTTTCAAGTCCAGGATTTGACGGGGACGCAGTTAGAGCCTTGGTTGAACCGTTTTTGGTATCGCAGAGGTCTGGAAGCTTCGATGGTGAACACGGATTTTCTGAATCTACTAGGACAGCAGTTTCATTTGCCATCTGACATGGCTTTGGCAACAGCGGAGAAATTCGTTGGAGCACCGTTGCAATGCCCGGTGGGAGGAACTTTCCAATATCAATTACTGGATGCCAAAGAGGTCATTACCGAGTCAAACGGAGAGAGCAGCAGAATTGATAATGCTTCAAGTCCATATAGCGAGTCGGCAGGACAATGGAAAAGCAGCGTTTGGCCCAAGGCGTTGGGTAGCCCAAAAACCGCAGAATTAGCAGACGATTATCGAGCCCCTTGGATTTCTTGGTTTCGCGGTGGCAAAATTCATTTTTCTCAGCAATCCGACAAACTTGTTCTGGTTGGTCGAGTTGAGCTCGAGCAATTGCCCCAGAAAGAGGCGGAGGCTCCACGAGGCGAGATTCCTCAGGACAAGAACATCTTTTCACTTCCCTTTCAGATGTTTGGCAAGAGCGGGGAGAAGGGTAAAAAGTAGCGACAGGTTTTACCGCAAGAAGCTTCCTGCAAGACGATGGAAGAGGAAGGGGCGCAGTTACGCGACCTCCGCGTTGGTTCGAGTCGAGAAGTGATGACTTGGAGCTGAATTGGGGATTCTTTGACTGTTTCAGTCAAACTTTTCGAAAGGGTCGTGCCGATAAGTCCGTTTGTAACACCGTTGCGGATCATTCCGTATCTGCAGGGTGAAGGCTTATTGAGCAGCTAGCATCAGCTTTGAACGCCCTAGGGGGGCGATCTTCGCGAAGATGCACTGTGGATGCCGCTGGAGATCCATCAATGAAAATGCGAAGTTGGGGTTGGACTAGATCATTTGCTTTAGGCCTTGCCCTGGCCGGTGGCGCGAGCCATCTTTGTGCGGGCGGCCCTGGTGTACCGGGCAAACCAGGCTCCATAGGCTCAATTGAGCCGACATCGAACACCTATGCCCCACCGATTGCGAGTCCAGGCATGGTACCTCCGGGTGCGATGATGGCTCCTCCGGGCATGATGGGACCACCGGGCATGATGGGACCACCGGGCATGATGGGACCACCGGGCATGATGGGACCACCGGGCATGATGGGACCAGGAATGCAAGGTCCTGGCATGATGGGAGCGCCTGGTTTCTATCCCGCTTCTTACGGCGGAGTGCCAATGCAGGAAGGTGGCGCGTTGCCTGCAGATGGACAAGACATGGTATTTCAAGGCCCTGCTCCAATGGGTTTGGAAGGGGATTGCCAGCAGGATAATTGCTATGCTGGTGGCGGATGCCCGTCATGCGGCGGCTTTGGTAGCGGATGTTCGCACTGCGGTCCGATTCGCCGCATGCTTGCTTGCGGCCCATTCGGAGGCTATTTCGCAGGTCGAAACGGCGTAGGTTGCTTGGCTGGTGGAGTTATTCCTGGAATCGCAGGTTTGCTGATGCCTTACGGCGAAGGTGGTATCTGTGCTCAGCGATGGTACGACGTCTCTGTTGGCACGATGGCATTGAAGCGAACGAAGCAGGGTGGCGAGGCAATCGATCTGACCAGCCAAGGTATCTCGGGTCCGATTGTACTCTCGACCGACAGTACTTCTTTGAACACCGCCGAGTGGGGATTGAACCTCTTGGTTGCTTGCCAGGTGGGACCTGGAGGTAATGTTGAAGTTGGTTATTTCGGTCTGAATGATTGGGATATCAACGCAGAGGTTATCTCAACTGCGCCTGATTTGTATTCGGTCTACAGCGATTTTGGCACTTCGCCGTTTAATGGCTACGACGACACCGACCGTTCTTTTATTCAACAGGCAACCTATCGCTCAGCAATTCACAATGGTGAAGTCAATTATCGCCGTCGTTGGGTTGGTCCTAACTGCTGGTTCCAGGGTTCTTGGTTAACAGGGATCCGATACTTTGACCTCGACGAATCGTTTGATTATTCGACCCAGGGGCAGCTCAACAATTCCAACAACAATTCGCTGAGATTTTTTGACTCATCGACGCAAACCCGTAACGCCTTGACCGGCTTTCAAGTGGGCGGTGACTTGTGGATGAATGTCATTCCAGGTCTGCATGTCGGGTCGGAGTTCAAGACCGGTATCTATGGTAACGTTGCCGAAACGGATACTACGATCGTGGCGAACTCGATTCCATCGTACACCGAGTATATGGACGATGCGACAACGGCCTATATCAACGAGATCACCTTCAAGACGGTCTATCGCCTTAACTATTCTTGGGCATTCACGGCTGGCTACCAGATCCTGCAGATCGACAACGTAGCTTTGGCAACTGCGAACTTTAATCCAGTCGCACCTCCAGGTCTCTCTGGAGTCGACCGTACGCCGTTCATCGACAACCGCCAGAACGTAACTTATCAGGGCTTAACTTTAGGTGCGGAGTACGTGTGGTAGTGTGAAAATCGAAAAGTTGCCTTAAACAGCGACGCTTCGAGAGACCACGAAAAATGAAATCGAGAGATTTCTGAAAAAAGTTGAAAGCACCTCGGGAGGCGATTTTCCGAGGTGTTTTTTTTGTTTTTTAGTGAGTTTTCAGAGAGGACAGAGCTCTCTTTGGGAAAGTTCCGCTCTTTATGGGGGTGTGGTTTATTTGGAATGTAGTCAATTTTTCGTTGGAATTCGGGGAACCTGGACAGTTAGTGATGCATCTCAACTTCAGCGGTTTGTTGACAGAGTGGGGGTCGCAATTAGAATCGAACTCACAGGCTACCCACATATCCCAAGCCACCCATTCTCGCAAATGGATGGATTCGGTATGTGCGGGTGCGCTGTGAATTGATAAGAGCGACAGGAACTTGCTGGGTTTAATCAGCCTGGGTTAAAGCTAGCGGTCGTGCTCCTACTTGTCTTTTTTAATAGGTAGACTACTGCGTCAGTGTGTTTCGACGTGGTACCTAATCATCCCATCGGGCTAGTCTCTGGCTGAGGAAAATAACGTGAAGTCGCGTAAGCCTGGATCTTCTCGGCGATCTCGTATTGAGCAACAACAGTCCCGAAATCGGGCGAAATTGAATCGACGGTTGCAGTTGCTAGAGCAACTTGAGGATAGACGTTTGATGGCGGTTATGCCGATCAACGGTCTTTACTATCCGCCGATTGGAAAATTCACTGGCTTCTTGCCTGCGGGCACCAACGCTGAGTATGCGAGGTTATCGGACCAGCAGTTCCGCGGGAGTGGTCGTGGTGGGTTAGGTGGTGGCGAGGGGGCCGGTGGCAATGCCTTTCTTGCCACGGAGTCGGAGCCCAACGACACGGCACGAAGTGCAAACTTTTTACCATTGGGAACCGATGCTGGTAAAAGATCCTCAGTAGTGGTATCGGGCACATTGCCGATTTTCACAGGTGGAACTTCTTCGCGAGATGCGGACGTCTTCAGTTTTGATTTAAGGGCGGGGGATATCTTCGACGCGGTTATCGATGGTCAACCCGCGACCGTGAACGGTAACGTTTTATTAAATCAGTGGGATCTCTCGTTTGGAACCTCGACCGGTTCGGAGTTGATCGGTAGTTCGATTTTGGTTCCAGAGATTTAC
>JBEGUT010000157.1:0-7909 GCA_041178745.1 Planctomycetota bacterium
GGAAGGTCGTCACCGATATAGCAAACCTGTTCGGCACGATAGCCGTACTGCGCCATCACCTCATGCAACGCTTTTCGTTTGTCAGCTTGGCCTTGCCTGACAATTTCGATACCCAATTCAGCCGCTCGCATCTTGACGATCTGCGAATTGCGCGCTGTGATCAGGCCAAATCTAAAACCTGCTTGCTGCCATAACTTAATACCTAAGCCATCGCGTACATGAAACTGTTTTGTTTCTACGCCATGATTGTCAACGATAATATGTCCATCGGTGAGTACACCATCGACATCGCTGAGAATGATTTCAATTGGTCTGGCGAGTTGCTGGTCGCTCACGGTCACTGGGCTAACTCCCTTGCGAATCGTTAAGTGATTCGGTTTCTTGTTGGTTAAACTTCAATAGACGGGGAGGCTGTACATCTTCTTTCACCGCTTTATCTTCTGTAATCACACCAACCATATCGGTGATATCGATTATTCCAGTCGCCTTACCGAATTCGTCGGTTACCGGTAGCTCGCTTATCTTGTAGCGAGCCAAAAGTTCAATGGCATCTGAAAGTCGCGAGCCATATTGAACAGTGAGGAACTTCTTTGTCATCACCTCGGAAATAGGACGGTCGAGAACCTCGTCGCGTCGCTGCTCAAGAACCTTGGCTAAATCGCTGTCGGTAAAGATGCCGCAAAGGCGATCGCAATCATCGACCAACAGAATAGCCCCACTTCGTCTCCCCGGTCGACTCGCAGAAACCAAGATCTGGCGAATCGTCAAGTGATCGCAAGCAATGCGGCACTGATCCAGTGGACGCATCGCCTCTTCGACTTTCATCAATTGACGACCAAGATTTCCACCCGGGTGGTACTTCGCAAAATCCTCGGCCGCGAATCCCCGCATGCGACTCACAAGAAGCGCCAGCGCATCGCCTAAGGCCATCATTGCGGCAGTGCTGGAGCTTGGAGCAAGCTTCAGACTGCAAGCCTCGCGTATGTCCCCTAGCTCAAGAACATGATCCGACTGACGACCCAACGAACTGTGGCGGTGGCGTGTTATCGAAATCAGTCGCGACGACTGACGGCGAAAGCAGGGTAACACGCGTACTAATTCTTCTGTCTCACCACTGTACGATAAAACCAAAAGAATGTCTCGGGGCGTTAATACCCCCAAGTCACCATGGATCGCTTCGGCGGGATGAAGAAAATGGCTTGGAGTACCTGTAGAAGCAAGTGTCGCCGATATCTTACGCCCTACCAAACCAGCTTTACCAATTCCGCTAACGATCACAGCACCAGCACATTTGTGGATTTGCTCAGCCGCTGCTAAAAACGAATCATCAAGTTTGTGAGCTAAAGATGAAATTGCTTCCGCTTCACGCTGCAATACATGGACGGCAAAATCCATTTGCTCTTGCCGCGTGAAGGGCAACTGTCCTGCTGCTATTCGTGCCATGTCAGATCATCCTTGACCGGTCCGCAAATCCTCAAGGTGAAAACCGTGAAGCGATACGGCAGATACATCACTGAATCGAAAGGAACATGCGTGCTAGCATCCATGCTAGTTTTGTCTGAGGCGAAATTCCTTAATTCAGTACCCTGTATCTTACCCGATGGCGATACCAACGGCCTAGCCCGAATTATTCAAGGCAAAACGGGATGGTCTCCAACCATGGTGATTCTCCTGTAAAGCTCGCAATGAGAAGTGGTTTGCTAGCTTTATCCTAGGCGGAGTCCATTTCGCAGGGAGGAGAATAACACAAGTCACGAGCGGCCGAGGCAATGAAAGAACCTGGAAAATGCCAGGAAAAATTACTCGGTAGCCAACTTTTTCCAGCGTTCTTGCCAAAGTTGACTTTGAGGAGGATGTGTTAGCAGGATGACATCAGCGGTCTGCTTAGCATCTTCTTTATTTCCCATCCACAGCAAGCACAGGGCCGAGCGATACCTCGCTTGTAACCAGTCCTCCGAACCAATCCGAGCCCCTGTGGCAAGTTTACGGTAAATACCCAGGGCTTCTTCTAATTCTTCTTTATCGCCCGTTTCCAGTAACACCGCGCGGGTGCGGTTCCAGGTTGCGTTGCGCGGCTGAGATTTGATTCGTTCCCCTACCTGATTGAGAGCCTGCAGACGGTTAGGCCCGACTCCTTCAAGACGCCATCTCAAGCGATTTCCCCTATCCAGACTCGCTTGCTTCCAAGCAGAATCAGCTAGACCTTGGTCGAGGATTTTTAGTAGCTCTTGTAATAGGTCTCTCGATTGCCAACGTTCATCGGGTGCGAGTAATTCGGCTTGTTCGGCAGAGTTCTCCAGCGCTGTCCAAAGCGCGATAGACAGCGGCTTTGTTGAGATCTCTTGGGCGTTTGAACTTGTGCTGTCGGTTCTCTCAAAAAATGAAAGCAGTTCTTTAGCCCACGGGGCTGGAAGAGGTTGTTGGAGTTTGGCTTTATCGCGAGTTTGCAAGACGAACTTTCTAGCTGTTATCCACTTTACGGAAGGGTCGTCTGTTTGATCGTTTAACGACTTGAGAAAATTTTCGGGGTTGGATATCGCTTTTTGCTTAGGTAATGATGTGGCAATGGACTCAGGCAGCAGATCGGTCATCAGAAGCATAGCTATCGAAGCTAGTTGGTGTGAGTCTGCCGTTGCAGCTTTGTTGTCTGCGGTACCTGTGGCGATCTGGTTCCACTGATTAAATGCCTGGATGGCATACTGAGAGGCGGCTGGATCTCCTTCGTTGAATTGCCAATAGGTAGCGCGGAAGTCGTTTTCTAGCACGATCCAAAAAAGTTCTTTTGTGAAAATCACTTTAGCAATAGATGGTCTAAGCTCCTCAGCGGCTCTTTTCCATTGTTTCAAATTATTCATTAAATGGCTGAATTGTTTTGCGGCTTGGAGGCTTACTGGGTTGCCGGGAAATTGTTCTAGTTGTTCTTTTAGTAAATCTTGATACTGTTTGAGAGTAGTGCTGTTGGACTTATTTCGTAAGTCTTGTTCGGAGCAGTAGATCGCCATGAGATGTGATGCAGCTGCATCTTTGTGAGTTGGATCCAGTAGCGAAGCTTGGCGATAGAGTTCAGATGCTGGTTGCCATCGCGACGTTTTTTGAGATATGGCGGCAGCTTGCAGCAGTAATCCGATCGCAGAATCAGACTCGTTTTTCTTTTGAAGTAGGGCCGCTTGCTGAATTAGTTTCGCGATTGCTTCGTCGAAACGTTTAGCGTCGAGTAATTGTCGAACTTCGATCCGAACGATCTCAAGCGATGGTGGTCGAGAAGTGGTTGCGGTAGCTTTGCTGACGCTCGACAGTAAGGCCTCGGCTCTGCGTTTCCAATAGTTTCCAAAGCGATTTCCGATCGCATCGCGCGTAGCCAGTAAATCTTCGATGGCGGTTTGTCTGACCGATGCAGCGTTGCTCTCGGCAGGTAGATCAAATAATGCAACGCGAAGTTGAGCGAGAGCCTGTTCAGGAGAGACTACCGAGGAGCGAAACTGATCGAGTATCGTTTTGGCTCTTTCGGGCTGGCCTGATGCTAGTGCGCATTGCACATAGAGATCGAGCGCTCGATGACGTACTCTTAAATCGTTAGACTGCAGAAGTGGCACGAGCAATTCCATAGACTCATCAACTTTTCCCTGCAGCCATTTTGAGGCAGCGATAGCCAGTTTAAGTTTTGAGCTTCCCGACCAGTCCTCCGCCATTTTGCTTGCAGCGATAGTCGCCGAATGTTCCATTTCGGTTCCAGCAGCGATCGTATCGGCAGAGTTGTAGGGATAGGCTTGTCCCCGCAGCAGCATCGCTTCACATTTCAGCAAGGCAGTTTCAGTGGATAGTTCTTGCAAGTCTCTTATTGAGCGGCGCGACGCTCCATCGCTCGATGAGGCGAGTTGTTCAATACGTTTGGAGATATCTTTGGTCAGTTGCTCGGATCGATTATCTAGCAGACGGATTGATTCCAGTGCATTTTCTCGCGATTGCGTATTGAGAGGGTTAGCGAGGTAGTTTGCCATTTGTGCTTGAGCTCGCCACAAATTGGCGTGAACCGATTGCCAGACGATCCAAGGAGTGCGATCAGTAAGCGTGGGTGCTTGCTGAGGGGATTTCACGAGGTCATCGATCTTGTCCCAAAGCTGTTTCGATCTCTCTAGGTCGGGTTCGCTTTGGTCTTCCAGTTCAACGGCCTCACCCGCTAATCCTCGAATCAGCCACATGGTCCAGCGTGCTTGGGAGTTTGAGCCGGGCTCTGATTGTTGGATTTGCAATTCACAAACTTCGTTTGCTGAGGCATACATACCTAACCGCCACATCGATTCCAGAACGCTCTCTGAGGGTGGTCCATCGGGGAGTGTGGGAGTGGTTGATGTGTCGTCGAGTTGTGCGTTCGAGATAGAGCTAAAGTAGAAGAAGATCGCTATCGCAACTAGGATGATTGCGGTGCTTTGGCGGGAGGCCATTGAGCAGTTCTGATTACGGATTCCGTTCAGGCGGAATAGGTTTACCATGTGGATCCACTTCCTGGGATGATCCTAGTTCATGCAGCTTTTTCCGAATCTCGGAACCAGTGAAATGTTCGAGACGTTCCGCGGGTTGGTGCAAGTTTTCGTTTGCTAGTCCTACTTCATTGGAAAAATAATTTTCCCATAGTCGATGAGATCTGACTAGATCCTGTGACAAACTCCTGCCGTGATCCGTTAGCCTCCATAGTCCATTTTGTACCACAACGCTTCCACGCAGCGTAAGCCAGGACCGAAAGAACCATAAAGAAGTTCTGGGCAAGAGAAGTTGCTGGATGAGTTCTTCCGATTTCATTCCAGGTATTCCTTTTTCCTCACGCCGATAGAGAAGTGCGATAATATCTTCGGTGGTTACCCGAACGGTCCACGCCCAGCGTTTGCCAACGGAAGCGATGAGGCCATATCGAGGAGCTGCCACGAGGGCTGTGATTAGTAGTATTCCTGCTACGGTCGTCATCATGCCGGCGGTACTAACGCTGGAGAATCCAAAAGTTCTAGGGATCGATATGGCAGCAAGGTGACCGAGAATTGCAGAGGTAATGCCGATGAGCATGCTGAGGATCAGCATACGTGAGAGTCGATCGGTCAAAAGAGCCGCAGTTGCGGGAGGGATGATCAGCATTGCGACAACCAGGATGTTGCCAACGCTTTCGAAAGACGCAACCGCAGTCATCGCCACCAAAGCAGCTACGAGATAATGAGTCGCCTGAGAGGAAATGCCAAGCGAATCAGCTAAGGCGGGATCGAAGGAGGTAATCTTGAGAGACCTAAAGAAAACAGTGACACAAGTCAAGTTAATCAAGAGTACGATACCGAGAGTGATAATGACACGCGGAATTTTCCAAGTGCCGATCATCCAGCGATCAAGCGGAGTTAATTCGATCGCGCCATAAAGAACGCAACTTGGATCAAGGTCGACGTTGTCAGCTGCGCGTACAATCATGACTAGACCGAGCGCGAACAAGCCTGTGAAGACAACACCGATTGCTGCGCCTTCGTCAACCTTGCCGATTTTTTTTGTCCATTGTGTTAGCCAACTGGTGAGGATCCCGACGGCGATGGCACCGATGAACATGAAGGTGCTGTGACGGCTTCCGGTGATGAGAAAGGCTGCTGCGAGACCTGGTAATACCGCATGAGAGATCGCATCTCCCAGCATGCTCATACGGCGTAAAACTAAAAATGTTCCTAGTAGCGATGCGGAAGCGGCGCACAGCATCCCAGCGAGAATGATCCAGCCATCGAGGTCCCAGTAGAATTGCCAATCAGCAAGGTTATTGCTCATCGCTGCTCCTTGTCTGATATATTTTGCTGCGGCGTGCCATACTGGTTGATCCCGGCTCCAGAAGGAGTGATCGGATGGGGGCTTGGGGGAACTCGCCCTTCCCATTCAGCGGCGATGATTTCACGCAGTCTGGATGTGATCTCTGGACCAAGTGCGTGTTCACTTTCGTCGGCGGAGCGATCAACTCGCATCGGATCAACGTCCGCATGATGCATAAGATAGAGCTCCCAAAGCCGATGATCTAAAGTGAGTCGTTCAGCCTCTTTGAAACCGCTGGCTGTCAGACGAACTCTTTCCAGATTATGTAGCAGAACAAGTCCTTGTAATTGCAGTCGATAAAGAACACTCATAAGGCGAGTGTAGGGCCATTGACGACGCTGCTGCAGCGTTTGTACCGATACATGTGTGGATAAAGCTAATTGTTGATTTGTATTCGAGTTGGATTCGGTAAGAGGAGGAGTTGGAGATTCAGGAGGAGTGGGCGGAGTAGGGGCTACACCTTGTTCGTGATGCAATTCGAGAAGTTCATATAGATCGCGAAGAATATGTTCGCGATCGTAACTTCGGCGAAGCTTCTTTTCGCGCAACCACAACCAAAAAACGCCTCGAACTTTGCCAAAAGTAAGGCTGATCAAAAAACAGAATACAGCGACCAAAACAACTGCGGCTCCGGAAGGTATGCGAGGGATGATAGCGCTCAAGGTTGCTCCAGTAATACAGCTGAGTGTTGCGATGAAGGCAGAAAGTGGGATCATGCGCGGAAGCTGATCAGTCCAGAATCGAGATGATGCAGCAGGGACGACCAGCAGCGAGATCATCAAGATGAGTCCAACAGCTTGTAAGCCAACGATCGTTACAATGACGACGATGGTCATCAGCAAGGCGTCGAGGAGAACGACAGGCCAACCCTGCGATTTTGCAAAGCCTTCGTCAAAGCATAAGAGTTGCAAAGGTCGGTAAAGGAGGATGGTAATCATTAAGACCAAACCGGTTGCTGCAGCGATCAGCAAAGCATCGGAGGAGATCATGGAAGCGGTTTTTCCGTAAATGAATCCCTCCAAGCCGGCGGCATGACCCTGTGGAATCTGTTGGATTAAGGTCAGAAGCATCAGACCAATGCCAAAAAAAAGACTGAGGACGACGCCCAACGCGGTATCTTCTTTGATACGTCGGAATTGCCGTAGCATGAGAACCGCGAGACCACCGATCAGACCGCTGAGTGCCGCGCCAACGAGCAGTAATGGTAGAGATTTGCCAGAGCCACCTTGCCAGACACTCAGCAAGAAGGCGATCGCAACTCCAGGAAGTGTCGCGTGGCTGATGGCATCTCCTAACAAGGCGCGTTTACGAAGAAGTAAAAAGACTCCAATAACACCCGAGGCTGCACCGAGCAATCCGGTACCGAGTATGACCATGCGTGTGTTGTAGTCACGCAAGGTGATTACCCGAATCGCCTGAAGGATGTAGTCGCTGGTGTCCATTAGGGAGCTTCCCGATGACGCATCGCTTCGGAAACTTGCTCTAGCAGAGTCAATTTCCCACCATATGTTTTTTGTAGATTGTCTTGATGGAAAGTGGTTTCCATCGGGCCTGCTGCGACGATTCGCATATTGAGCAAAACGAGATAGTCGAAATACTCGGGTACTGTATGTAGATCATGATGAACGACGAGGATCGTTTTGCCCTCGGACTGAAGCGAGCGGAGGATACTTACAAGAGCTTGTTCGGTCGACGCATCTACGGCAGCGAAAGGCTCATCGAGCAAAAATAAGTCGGCCGGTTGGATTAGGGCGCGAGCTAAAAAAGTTCTTTGCTGCTGACCTCCTGAGAGTTGACTGATTTGGCGTTGAGCTAACTCGGCTATGCCGACTCGATCAAGCGCTTCCATGGCGAGTTGTTGATGCTGACGCGTGATTCGACTCCACCAATTGATTCGGCCGTAAAAGCCCATTAGGACGACATCGAGTACACTGGCTGGAAAATCCCAATCGACGCTTTCACGCTGCGGTACATACGCAACGCGCTGACGAACGTTAGCGTACGATTCACCGAATATATGCACGCTGCCGGAGAGCAATGGCATCATGCCCATAATGGCTTTGAGAAGAGTGCTTTTACCGGC
>JBEGUT010000158.1:0-7907 GCA_041178745.1 Planctomycetota bacterium
AATTAATGCACAACGCATATCGACCCCATCACACTCTGTTTTTCCTCGCGATATTCTTACACACCCCACATGGTCCAAGGCTCTTCTTTGCGTCGACCGTATCGCACGGTGTGTTGCGCCTATCGCGGTTTTGCGCGTTGGAGAAATGCCAGATTTGTAAACCGGAATTTCTCTGTGATACCGGTGATTTGTGGCGCGATAGGCTGACACACCCTACTTGGCTATCGCGGATTTGCGCGTTGGAAAAATATTTAATGCACAATGCATATCGACCCCATCACACTCTGTTTTTCCTCGCGATATTCTTACACACCCCCACATGGTCCAAGGTTCTTCTTTGCGTCGACCGTATCGCACGGTGTGTTGCGTCTATCGCGGTTTTGCGTGTTGGAGAAATGCCAGATTTGTAAACCGCAATTTCTCCGTGATACCGGTGATTTGTGGCGCGATAGGCTGACACACCCTACTTGCCTATCGCGGATTTGCGCGTTGGAAAAATAATTAATGCACAACGCATATCGACCCCATCACACTCTGTTTTTCCTCGCGATATTCTTACACACCCCACATGGTCCAAGGCTCTTCTTTGCGTCGACCGTATCGCACGGTGTGTTGCGCCTATCGCAGTTTTGCGCGTTGGAGAAATGATGAATTTGCAGACCGCAATTACTACGTGATACCGGTGATTTGTGGCGCGAAAGGCTGACACACCCTACTTGGCCCAAGACTCTTCTCAGTTGACCATTCCCTTTTGGGACAGTATCTTTTATGACGAAATCGAAGGCATTTCTTAGCCTTTTATCCGCAAGCGGGGTGTGGCTCAGCCTGGTAGAGCGCTGCGTTCGGGACGCAGAGGTCGCTGGTTCGAATCCAGTCACCCCGATTTGTCTTTGGCGAATCGAGTATCGTGAAGAAATCAGACTTCTAGCAAGCCCTGCTAAAAAGACAGCTTGGTCACAGAGGTGACTGTCCTTCTTAAAATCTCCTAAGCAAGTATCGCGAAGTTCCTTTGTCTACATTGATTTTCAGTCAGCAATAGGCAATGTTGATAAGACGATCACCGGAGGAATATCTCGGATACGAATATCGATGCTGAGATCGATTTAGACCTGGAGTAAGCATGAATGCATTAGATTTGATTCTGAATATTTTGGGACGCCTCGATGAAGAGAATCCTACATTACCTGCGACGTATATTTACAACGAAGGTTGGATGCTCAGATTGGTTTTACAAAGCCTTCAGGATGGCGTATGTGAAGGGGCTCTCTCACCTTTCGGATCAAACGTTACCTGGACTTCCGAGGCGTTGCTTGCGACTCCTTTCTCCGAGAGCCGCGGAAGGGCATTTGAAGGACTCACGAACGCAGACGGGGTTATTGGAAATTTTTTGTGGCGCCCTGGTACTAGCGACCCCTTGCGATTGACGAAGGAGTGTAAACGTTTTGAAATCGTTGAAGCGAAAATGCATTCGTCGCTTTCCAAGGGAGTGAAGTCCGCACCATGGTACGACCAAGCTGTGCGTAATGTTGCCTGCCTCGCTCATGCGTTGGAAATTACTGGTATATCGACAAATGATATAAAGAGTTTAAAACTCGGATTCTGGGTAATGGCACCTGAGATGTATATCAATGCGGGAAGATTTCAGGACGAAATGTCGCCGGAGACCATGCGAGCTAAAATTCGAATGCGAATTGGGCAGTTTCAGGGTGTTGGACTCGATCAGCTAGAGCGATGGAGAGTCAATTACTTTGAGCCTCTTTTAAACTACCTGTTGGAAAATAATCAGATAGGATGTTTAAGTTGGGAGTCTATGCTGGAGTCTATTTCTTGCACAAATCGAAAGTCATTATTGAAGGAGTTCTATGCTCGCTGTCTGGATCCATTTCGCTTGGGGGTGAATTCGGCTATCGCAACCGACATCGTAAAGGGAATGAAATATGAACTCCTTGATAGACCTGGAGTATACGTGGTTGTATGCGGTGCAGGGCGTCAGCAAAGTCGGGTATTTGAGCTAGGTTCATCAAGTCCAAGTTTTCTCGTTGAGAATCGAATCCTAAGACCAACCGGTGATAAGATCGAGTTTTCTGATGTGCCAGAGAAATCCGAGATCCGAGAGCTTAATGACAAAATGGTAATGGTACTCTCGGTTGGGCCATGTCGATCTAAAGTGCAATATGTAGATGATCTTTCCATAGTCGAGTACGTCGATAATCATCGCTTGAAAAAACTATCAAGCGCGGATTATGACGGCGGAATTCATTAAGTGATTGTTATTGTTACGCAGACTTTTGAGAAGACTCTAAATCAGCCAGCAGGGGTGGCAGGTGTAGGGTGTGTCAGCCTATCGCCCTGAAAAAATCGGTATCACGTAACCCAATCGCTTAACGAATTTGGAAGTTTTTCCAACTCGCAAAACCGCGATAGGCGCAACACACCGTTGAGTGCGGCCGCAATCCAGAGAGCGTTGTATAGCGTTGCATTCCACGACAATTGCATATCTTCCCGTAACGATGCCGCAAAGGGGCCATCGTGCTCAGCGCAGCGGTGCTCGTGCTCAGCGCAGCGGTGCTCGTGCTCAGCGCAGCGGTGCTCGTGCTCGATTACGGCTCTCATGATAGAGGGCCTCTCCAATCACTTGCAGTCGCAGCATCCTACCTCAATTCGCTCCACTTCAATTTTCACGCCTCCCCCCAAGTTCCCTCTCCCGCGGCAATCACCTTCACACCCAATTCTTTCAATTGCTGCAGAACTCTTTCGCTCGGTAATTCTGTTCCGAAGCAAGCGTAAATCCTATTATCAACTTCAAAGTGAAACAAAGGTTCCGCAATCAATTCGCCTCTTTCAGTGATTAATGGTTCCTGCAAAATCATGACTCTTTTCCAAAGATCCTCCAACCATCGGCGGTGTGTTTCACCAATTAGGCACAGTATCTCGGCGATATCATCTTGAGCACTTCTCGTTGTCTCAACTTGTGGCGCCTCTTGCAGATTCACTAAACAATCGTCGAGCACACCTTGGATCCTCTGAGCCTCGTGCGAATTCATCTTATGAGAAAATAAATTCAGGATCGATCGAGCCCTTGTCATCGCCACGTACAGTGGACTAGCAAGAACCCCCTTACCATGCGCTCGATACTCTTCGACCGCAGGAATAATTACCACTTCCGAATCGTATCCTTTGAAGGAGTGAGCGGTTGTTGCCAGCAACATACCTTTGTGTCGCTGGAACGTTTGATTAGTCTGAATCGATAACTCGACTCCTAAGCCCTTCAGTCGCGGAGCTATCCATTGCTGAAGCCGCTGCGGGATATCCTTGCCATTGTAAATCAGACATATATCCGAGGGCTCTACCCGCTGCACCTCAATCAGCTCCCGACAATAATCGCCGATCGCCTCAAACTCTTGCTGTTGGCTATCGTAGATTCGAAACGTCGGTTTGGGCCCCTCGATCTGATTGAAACGAATAGTCCACCATGGTTTTCCGTTACGCATCGAATTTTCGATCAACCCACGTCTAACAAGTTCTTTATGATCGGGATTCCTATCGGGTGGCATGAACTGATAGAGAACATTCAAAGCCAATTCCGTGCATGGTCGAGTGCTGCGAAAACTCTCCTCTAGTACGGTCGATCGTCCCCGCATATCGAGCCCCATCCTGGACCATTGCGGCGTACTGCGACCATAGATATTCTGAGCGTTGTCGTAGAAGATATGGATCGATCGACTATTCTCGTCACTCTCATTCACACATCGAACCAGCGATGATAAGAGTTTCATGGTATTGGAACCCATATCCTGTGCTTCGTCGATGAAGAGCGCATCGCATCGAGGATTAATTCTTTTACCCGCAATCCTTTCAAGGTACGCTTTGGAAGCTTCGTCGTAATCGAATTGATACTGAGCCAGAGAAAGTTCCACTTCTCCCAGCAAAAGCTGCAGGATGTCGCGAATGTGGTAAACGCTTACTCTCTCCGAAGGGAAAGGCTGACCGGGCATGGTATCTTTCCATACCGCAGCGATCGTTTTTTGGATCATCGATAATAACGATCGATTGGCAATCACCGTCCATATGCGGACGCTCGGTTGATCGGCGAGTCGTTGCAAAGTTTGTATCAACCAATGGGCTAAGATAACCGTTTTGCCACTTCCAGCCACTCCGCGAACCAAGCGTGGTTTGCCATCCAGTTCCAAACCGCAAAGCCTTTGTTGCTCGTTGGAAAGGATCAGTCGCAACTCTTTGCGTTTGGTCAGCTGATATCCCAGCAGATGGGAAAATTCCGTGTCAGTAGAAATGGTCGTGTGGTAATCAGCCTGAGATGGAACTTCTTCCCACGATAGTTGGTTGTTATGTTTTCTGACAACGCGCGGTGCGATTTTGTGGAGCAGTGGGGCAAGGTACGGTTCTTCCATTTCCGATCGACTCGCCAGCACGATGACAGCTTCTCGAGAACGACTAAGGGCGACATTGACTAGCCGTTTCCATTCATCGTAAGGCCAGCTATAGCTTCCAGCATTTACCGAATCGAAAATCACGATATCCGCTTCCGAACCTTGTTGGCTATGGACGGTGGAGGCCATCCATGAAGGCATGTTGTGTTTGACAAAGAACGAATGGATATCTTTAGCTTGCGCTTTGAAGGGTGAAATGAACAGTCCGTTGGCAGCCCGCAGCGTCTGATCGGTAAACAGTTTTTCTAGCACTCGATAGGTAGCCTTACGAATCCAGCTCCGATTTCCAGCTCCTCGTTCCGCTCGGATCGACGGTAGATTTTCGGCATCTTCATCCAGAACATACCAGATGGCTCGCGGTTGTTCCTGGAGAATCTTCGGAAGGGTATGCTGGCGACGGAGAACCTCCTCTGCGGTCTTTAAGAAACCTTCGTATTGAAAGTGAGAAACGACGTTGCAGATATCCGCGTGCATGCGTCGTTGCTGTTGTAGGACATGAACGCCAGCGACTGGCGCATCGATATTATCCAGATGACTGAGACCACTTCGCGCGAGCCAGTTCCCTTGCGACGGTTCCAGGATACGGCTGATCCGGCTGATGGGAGCAAGCTGTTTGGAGTCACCGACCAGGACAATGCGGCGGCTGGCGAGAAGCGATAAGGTGGCGATGGCCACGCGCGACATGAGGCCTGCTTCATCGATGAAGATAGTGGTAAAGGGAGCGAATCCTTCGGCGAGTCCCTCGATCACTTCGGGATGAGTGAGGAAAGTGGAAGCTTTGAATGCGGTGCTGATGATCACTTGCACCCGGATGTCGAGGAAATTGCGTTTAGCAGCATCCATCATTGCGGCGCGGATTTGTTTGATCTTCAGGCGAACGTTGGCTTTAGCTTCTGGATCTTGGAGCTTTGCTAGTTTGGTAGCAAGGGTTTCGATTTGTGCGAGGTATTCGGTCTCGGTGCATTGGAGTAAATCGGTCAGATTGTCACTTTGGTACTTTTGAAAGGAGGCTCCTTTTCCGATACGGCGGATGTATCCTGGTGGAGAGGCGAAAACGATGTTTTTAGCGGCTTTTCCGATCGACAAAGCGGCGGCATCGGTGGCTCGATTGGTAGTAGAGACAACGAGTATACGTTCTGTGGGGTTCTCTAGAATTCTG
The DNA here is from genome assembly GCA_041178745.1 of Planctomycetota bacterium. Taxonomy (GTDB): domain Bacteria; phylum Planctomycetota; class Planctomycetia; order Pirellulales; family Pirellulaceae; genus JAFLCP01. Next base: position 5,608 of record JBEGUT010000158.1, read on the forward strand.
GCAACTTGTTGTCCGGTGGTGTAAGTCTTACCTGTTCCCGGTGGTCCCCAGAGAATGCTCCAAGAATGTTTCCACCACAAACGCAGCTGTTCGAGTCCAAAATCGGCAGGTTCGGCGACTTGAGGGTGGATACCGCCGGTGGTTACCGACAGTCGCGCGGAGAGATCGTCGCTTAGGAAGTCAAATGCTGGTTCGTTGTAGATCTTGTCGAGGAAGTGGAGGAATTCAAAAGGTCGGACATAGAACGATCCGCACCAAGGTGCATATTGTGGATTGCTGACGACGATAAAGATGCGGCCGGAAGCTTCATCGACTTCGAGTATTTCGCCCGACCAGACGATGGAGTTGTCGATGTCGGGATCTAGCTCATCTGGCAGGTTGATGTCGGTCGGATGTTCTTCGAATTCTTTTGGTTGCAGTGGCCTGAAAGCGATGGCCCCTTCCCAGGACCAATCGAATTCGATGGCATGACCGATTTCCAGTTCATAGATCGTGCCTGCCTCGCACTTAGAAACTTTTCTTACTCTGCGGCAAAGAAGTTGTTTCCATTTAGAAGAATCTTTGTACTCTCGACGAATCGCCTTCCGCGCATCTTCGAAGTTCTGATCGCTCCCAGCCGGAAGATTGAGTTCGATCGGAAAGCGAGCTTGTTCGAACTCTCCATCGCCCTCATCATTTTCTTCCCCGCTTTCCACAATAAGACTCCTTGGACTTAATCACCCACAACGCCCAACCGTTTTGACTTCTTTGTCCATTGTCGCAGGTGCGATGAAGTAAGGAAAAGACTTGCTGTGAGAAAATCGCGAGTTAGGATGCTATGGAATCCGATTTTGTTCTTGTTACATCTATTTACAGTACATCGTTGCGTTATTGTGTTTAACCAGACCAACAAGCTTTGAATCATTCCTTAGTGCAGAGTCGATGACCCTAGATCTGCGTCAATACTGAAGCCCGCCGCGATATTCAGAATCAGTTTCTCTCTACCGACTGTCTTTTCGCTTTAGATCTTAAGCAAATCGCTTAGAGGGATTAGTTCCACGTTATTCGCTGTTAGCGATAATTTCTTCAGCATTTGGGGCACAGATCAACATGTCTCGTTGTTATTCATAGAACCGTTTTTGGACGATTCGTCATAGAATCTGCTTAAAATAAAAAAACTGCGAGTCAAGTTCAGAAGCACTAACTGGCTTTAAATTATGTAAACAGCTAAAATCAAATAGCGAATCGTCAGAGCAAATGCAAAAAATACTTCTTTCTTGTACCTCAAGCGAATGTGGTGAATCATGAGTGAGCACTCTTCATACCGCAAGTTCATGGGAAAAGCTGAATTCGAAAAAGGAGTGAATTCACTGCTGGGTATTTTTGAAGGAATTGCCATCGATGGAAAGATAAACAAGGATGAACTTGCCTTTTTTCAAATGTGGTTAAATGACAATAAGGTCAGGGTCAATCAGCACCCATTCAACGAGCTAGTGCCGGTCATAAAGAGAGCTATTGAAGATGGTTTTCTCACGGAACTGGAGAGAGAGGAGATCACGTGGCTCTGCAAAAAGCTATTGGCATCGGACTATTTCGATACGGTCACTGCTGGGATACAGAAACTACATGGAATTGTCGCAGGCATCGCGTCCGATGGTACGGTCACTGTGACTGAGTTGGATGGTTTAGCGAATTGGCTATTGGAAAATCAGCATTTAAAACAGTGCTGGCCGTACGATGAGATCGATAGTTTGGTGACGATGGTCTTGGCCGACAAAAAAATTGACTCGCATGAGCATGAAGCTTTAATGGCTTTCTTTACTGAGTTTGTCTCGATTCTCGATAACAAAACCATTATTAATCCCGTGCTTCTGAAGGATAAGCATATTTCCGGAGTATGCGCGATGTGTCCGGAACTTGATTTCGAGGAGTCGGTTTTCTGCTTGACCGGTACCTCACATACCTACCCACGCCAAAAATTCACTGAGGTCATCAAGAATTTAGGTGGTAAGGTTGCTGACGATATCTCCAAGAAGGTCGACTACTTGATTGTCGGCGCTAACGGTAATCCAACTTGGGCTTATGCGTGCTACGGTCGCAAGGTTGAAAAAGCTGTGGAGCTAAGAAAGTCAGGTCATTCCATCTTGATCGTGCATGAAAACGACTTTCACGATGCAGTGTCTGATTTGTAGTTAGAAATCAGAGAGATCGTTCGCTTCGCATGACTGAATAAGTTCCGAAGCTATTTATGAATAGCCCGATGAAGCCCTGGGTTGACGCTATAGTTAGTCGGGATCGTGTGGATCGGTACTTCAAATGCC